>DPKV01000218.1 GCA_003542325.1 Anaerolineaceae bacterium | reverse complement strand
CATCACAGCGCTACCAATCGCTACAACTCAAAACGGTAACCTGTCAACCTATATTCCCACCAATTTGATCTCGATCACGGATGGTCAGATCGTATTGGACAAAACAGCGTTCAATGAGGGCCAAAAACCCGCCATCGATATTGGCCGTTCCGTTTCCCGTGTGGGCAGCGCAGCGCAGAAACCCGCAGTTCAGAAGTTGGTCGGCAATCTCAAACTGGAATTATCCCAGTTCAAAGAAGTCGAACACTTCACCCGCTTCGGCACGGAAGTCGATGATGCGACGAACCGCCAGGTGCAAAAAGGCAAGCGCATTCTGGGCATCCTTAAACAAAAACCGCATCAGCCATTATCCTTTCCTCTGCTGACGGTCTTGCTCTTTGCCCTTGATAAGGGTTTTCTGGAATCCATCTCTCTTCCTGATCTGGAGGAGTATCAAAACGAATTATTCGCTCACTTCCAACTCCGGGAGACAAAATTACTCATTGAGATCGATAAAGAAGGTATACTGACCGATGAGATCATTTCGCAGTTAACCGAAAGCCTGAATGCCTTTAACCTGGATTGGTTTGAAAAGAAAGGTGGACTGATATGAAAATGGTGATGGTCGTGGTCCCATCCAATTCGGCCGAACGCGTCCTTGAAAATCTGGTCAATGCCGGCCATTCCGCCACCTACGCCGAAACACGGGGCGGTATGCTCCGCCAATCGCAGCGATCGCTGTTTATCGCAGTGAAAGCAGCTCAGCTCGAAGAGGTTCTGGAAATTATCAAACAGAACTGCCGTACACGGGTTGAGATGAGTACCCATCCCAAAGAAGGCGTTGCTGGTGAAGCCGAATCCTCCCCGGTTACCGCAGACCTTGGCGGGGCTGTGGCTTTTGTGTGGGATATCGACCGGATTGAGACTTTTTAGATCAACATCATGAGCCAGACTTCTGAACGCGCCAAAACTCGACTGAGAAACCTTACAGCAATTGAACCGTTATTAAACGCGCTCAAGACCATCTCGATGGGCAACTGGCAAATTGCACTCAATAAGGTTACACAAATCCAGCATTATGAACGCCATTACAACCGAATTCTGGTCAATGTCCTGCCTGTATTAGGGGATGAGGTTATCCGTGGAACAAAACCAGGAAAAGATCATAACAAAGTCATTTTCCTGATCATCGGTACGGAGCATGGTTTATGCGGCAGATTTAACGACATCCTGGCAGAAAATGCGATCAATTGGGTCCGAACACAAAATCCCCCTCAACAATATATCTGGGTTATTGGAACGAAAATGTTAAAGACCCTGGAGCGGAAGGGTATTTCGCCTGACTGGGCTCACCCATTACCCGGCAGGGAAGTGGGCACTTACAAACAAGCCTATCGGATGACCCAGGATTGGTCTACAAGGTATGAAAAACGTGAGTTCGACCGCCTTGTCGTGTTGTATAATCAAGCCACTCGGGGCGGTGGAAATAAGTTCGCAACCCTGACCTTGCTTCCATTCACCATACAGCCCATTTCTGCTGAACCAATGGCGGAGAGAAAATTTACGCCCGCGCCGATCATTGAAACAGATCCTATCGGAATTTATCGCCGAATCAATCAGCATTTTCTTACCTCCAGTTTCTACCAGGTTCAACTTCAGTCAATGATTGCTGAATCATCCTCTCGTTATCGCATCATGGAAGAAGCCAAACGGAATGCAGGCGACATCATGACAGCCCTGGCCCAGGAAATTCAAGCTGAAAGAAAACGGCAAATCACACAGGAAATGCAAGAACTTGCAGTCAGTGCCGGCTTAATCGATAATAAGTAATGTTCACTCACAGTCGCCATATTATAGCCAGGTAAGGAGAGAGGAAATTGAGTGTAAAGAAGCAATTCACCATTGGAATCGATTTTGGAATAGAATCCTGCAAGGCGGTTTTAGTTGATGTCAGCAACGGCCACCTTGCAGCATCATCAGAATATCGATACGTCCATGGTGTCATTACCGACACACTACCGGACTCAAATATTAAACTCGAACCTGGCTGGGCTATTCAAGACCCCTCGGACTATCTCACTGCACTTAAACGGACAGTTCCCAAAATAATGAGGGAAAGTCAGATCGATCCCGAACAGGTCATCGGTATTGGTGTGGATTTCGCCGGTTCGACGGTGATCCCCACGACCTCAGATGGTACACCTTTAGCTTTTCTTGAAGAATTTAAGAAAGAGCCGAATGCCTGGCCAAAAATCCGGGAACATCATGCCGCTCAGGACCAGGCAGATCGATTGACCCAATTGGCTGCTGAGCGGTTTGAGACCTTTCTGGACCGCTATGGCGGAAAAATCAGTGAAGAATGGTTCTTTCCGAAAGTCTGGGAGACTTATGAAAACGCCTCGTCAATCTACGATAATGCTGGCCGATTTATTGAAGGCAGCGATTGGATCGTTTGGCAATTGACCGGCGTTGAATCCCGGAATGTAGGTGCCGCCGGGTATAAAGCCCTTTGGTCAAAAAGTGAGGGCTTCCCTCTTGAAACATTTTTTGGCGCCATGGATGCCGGCCTTGCAAACATCGTTGATGAAAAGATGAAACGTGAGCTTTCACCTGTGGGCGAACAGGTCGGCGGACTGACTGAAGCAGCTGCCCGGATGCTGAAACTCAAACCCGGCATCCCGGTTGCTACAGGGATGCTGGATAGCTATGCAGCAGTCCCGGCAACAACCGTGGTTGAACCCAGCAGAATGGTCATCATACTTGGCCCGTCCAATATTCATGTGGTCCTGGCTGAAAAGGAATACCGAATCCCAGGCATGTGTGGGATGGTTGAAGACGGGATCGTCCCGGGACTGCTCGGCTATGAAGCGGGTCAATCCTGTTGCGGAGACCAATTTGACTGGTTTATTAAAAATGCTGTTCCAGAAGATTATGCGAAGGAAGCTCGAAGGCAAAAAAAGGATCTCTTCCAGTATATGGAAGAAAAGGCGGACAAACTTGAAGCGGGTGAATCGGGTTTGATCGCATTGGACTGGTGGAATGGCAACCGGAGCATCCTGGTCGACAATGATTTAAGTGGGATGATTCTTGGATATAATCTCAACACGAAACCGGAAGAGATTTTTCGGTCGATGTTGGAAGCGACGGCGTATGGTACCCGGAAAATAATTGAAACCTTCATCGCCAGTGGAGTTCCAATCAACGAAATCATCGTTGCCGGCAACTATCCGGTTCAAAACAAGCTGTTGTTAAAGATACTTGCCAGTGTTACCAGTATGGAAATTCGATTGGCGGAATCTGAATACACATCCGCATTGGGTTCCGCCATTTACGCAGCCACCGCTGCAGGCGAAAGCCGTGGGGGTTATTCAACCCTTCAGGCAGCCACCAGGAAAATGGCACAACTGAAAAAAGAGACCTTCATTCCCGATTCCAATGATAAAAAAGTCTATAACCGCTTATATTCGGAATATACCTTGCTGCATGATTACTTTGGCTATGGCCATAACAACGCCATGAAACGCCTCAAAGCCATCCGGACCGGGATATTGGAGAAGAAACACCGGAATAATTGATAGTTATAAAACCAGCGGACCTTTTCTTGTTGGTCTGTCTATATCCAGAAAGACCTCCCTAACCAGGACAATTGCAAAGTCAGGTTAGCGAGGTTTTTCATAACAAATTACCCCCGAAATAGCGTCTGGAAACCACCTAAAGGGATCTGTTGCATAAAATGGAGCCTTCCGGTTCTGCGTGCGCCAATACTCAGTGTGGCCGAGATTTTTCAGCGCCAACTTACCCTCATTTGGGTTTGTCCAGACCCTCATAATTACGATGCAATTTTTGAAAAATAATAGTGGTATAATCAAGCCACTATATTTTTCAGATTGGAGGAACACGAATTATGGCAAGTGTAACATATAAGAACGTTTGGAAGAAGTTCGGTGATGTTGTCGCGCTCAATGACCTGAGCATAGCGGTCGAGGATAAAGAATTCCTCGTCCTCGTCGGGCCATCCGGCTGCGGGAAAACCACTGCGCTTCGCTGTCTGGCCGGCCTGGAAGAAATCACCGAAGGTGAAGTTCTGATCGCTGACCAGGTTGTCAATGACA
>DPKV01000036.1 GCA_003542325.1 Anaerolineaceae bacterium | reverse complement strand
TTGGGATGCAATACCGGAAGCTGCCTTCCAAAGAAGGGGGTTATGAACGCACAGGCGCACGAACGCCGATGCAATGGGCCAACGCCAAGAATGCCGGCTTTTCCAATGCACCGGCGGACAAGTTATACCTGCCCGTCAGCGAAGCGCCGGGCCGCCCCACCGTGGCTGCGCAGGAGTCCGATCCCGATTCGCTGCTCAACCGGGTGCGTTCCCTGATCCGGACGCGCAAAGCCCTGCCTGCCCTGCAGGCGGATGGGGACTTCAAGGTCATTTACGCCGAAAGCGGGAAACTGCCCTTTGTGTACCTGCGGGAAAAAGCGGGGCAGAAGCTGATGGTGGCGCTGAATCCTTCGGACAAAGCAGTGAGTGTGGACCTGCCGGAAGGGACAATGGAAACTGTTCCCGAGGCCATCGATACACAAGAAAGCGCAAGCATGGTACAGACGGACAGCGGTTGGCGGTTGACCCTGGGGCCGGTATCGGGAGCAATGTATAAAGTTAATTGAGCAATCCATGGAAACTCAATTCCGGGGTTTTGATGAAAACACCGGAATTTTTTATTCTTTACGTGTATAGCGTTTCCAAACCACCACCTGACCCATTCGGTCGTAGGGTGGGTTCCGGTTGCCAGTCTCCCGAAGGGAGATGAACCCACCACCTGACCATTTCAAGAAATTTATTTATCCCCTTTGGGACTAACAAAGCCCACGCGAAAAATATCCATCAAATCAGAACTGCCGAAGGATGGACAACACCGCTTCAGTTTCGCTCAGATCGTCCAGTAAATAATCCGGATGGTGTTCAGCCAGTACTTGCCGGTCATAACGACCCGTTGCGACACAGAACACTTTTAACCCTGTGAACCGGGCGCACTCGATATCGCGCGGCGTGTCGCCGATGACCAGGACCTTTTCTTTGGGAATAGGTACACCCGGAGACTGCTCCAATCGGGAAAGCGCTAATGCCGGCAGGGCATTCCGGTCCGGATGCTCGCTGCCAAATGCGCCAAATCGGAACATCGCCGGATCGATCCCAGCCGCAAGCAGCTTCGCGGGCACAGCCTCACGGACATTGCCGGTGACCAGACCCAGGATAAATTCAGGGCGATCTGAAAGTTGTTCAAGGAGCTCTGTTACCCCCGGCAGAACTCGCATTTCCAACGTTGGCGCAGCCGCTTCCATGTGGCGGGTGAGAGCAGCAAAGGTTGCTGAACGCTTGTCTTCAACAACCTCTGACTCGATCCCGGCCTGGAGAATCAGATCGGTGACAATCTGCCAATCCGTCTTTCCGGACATTTCATAGGAATCAACCTGCCCGGCGGTTCCAAAAACATCTTCCAATGCTCTGCGCATCAGAATTTTGACTTTTTCACCCGACCCCAGCAGGGTGCCGTCAATATCAAATAATAAGATTCGAGGTATGTCGGTCATCATGCCCCTTATTTTATCAGCAACAATTGTACAGAAGGACAGGTTTTATGGTTAAATAAAGGTTGACGCATTATTTCGGAGAGGATTTTTTGAGATGACTCAATATCGTTTTTGTCTGGTCGGCTTTGGCAATGTCGGTCAGGCCTTCGCCCGGCTGCTGCTCGATAAACAAACGGAATTACAGGAAAAATACGACCTGACAGTCAGCGTGACCGGGATCACCACCGGTTCACACGGCGCAGCAATCAATCCGGATGGGCTGGATTTGCCGGACGCCCTGGCCCTGATCGGCGATGACCGGCGCTTGAATGAACTCAGCACCCTGGATGCACCTGAAAATGCATTGGACTTTATCGCTGCCTGCCCGGCTGATTTCATGTTCGAGACCACCCCCGTCAACCCGCAGACCGGGCAGCCCGCCATCAACCACATCCAAAAAGCGCTCGAAGCGGGGTTGCACGTCGTGACGGCCAATAAAGGGCCGGTCGTACACGGATACCGGATGCTCACCGCCCTGGCGAAGGTTAAAGGCAAGCGCTTCCTCTTCGAGTCCGCGGTCATGGACGGCGCGCCCATCTTCGCCCTGTTCCGCCAGCCGTTGGCCGGCGCAAACCTGATCGGTTTCCACGGCATTCTCAACTCCTGCACCAATCTCCTCCTGGAGCTGATGGAAAAAGGCCAGACCCTGGATGAGGCGGTTGACTATGGACGCAGCATAGGGATCACCGAAACAGACCCCGCCAACGATATTGACGGCTGGGATGCGGCGATTAAAGTCGCTGCCCTGGTGACTGTTTTGATGGGTATCCCCCTCACCCCCCAGGAGGTGGACCGGACCGGGATTCGCGGCATCACACCCTCGATGATCTCGGAAGCCCTGACGGCGGGTGAACGCTGGAAACTGGTTTGCACCGCAGAACGCACGGGCGACCGCCAGGTGCGGGCTGTCGTCCAGCCCCGGAGAGTAGGAACCGATTCCCCCCTTTACAGCGTCAACGGGACTTCTTCCTATTGTGAATTCAAACTGGACGTCCTTCCCGGTTTGGGGATCCTTGAAAGCGATCCCGGCCCGGAGACGACCGCTTATGGTATGCTGGCGGATATGCTCAACATCCTCGAGGTCATCTGATCATGACTTCAAGGATCTTCCTTGCCCTTGGCAGCAACCTCGGCGACCGGGTCGCCAACCTGGAAACCGCACGGAAAGCCCTCGCGCCCAGGATCGGGATTGTGCGGGAATCCCCCATCTACGTTACCCCGCCCTGGGGTTACACGGACCAACCGGATTTCCTCAACCAGGTGATCGAAGTTGAGACCCTGCTGCATCCGATCCCCTTATTGCATCATCTAAAAGATATCGAAGCCGAGATGGGCCGGGAAATAACTTTCCGAAACGGGCCCCGGATCATCGATCTGGACATTCTTTTCTATGGGCAGGATGTCTATGAGGGTGAATGGCTGCAAATCCCCCACCCCCGCCTTCAGGAGCGCGCGTTCGTCCTTGTCCCGCTGAACGACCTCGCACCGGATTTCATCCACCCTGTGCTCAACGAAAGCGTGCATGACATGCTGGCGAAAGTGGATTCCACCGGAGTGAAACCGCTGTGAGCGTCCTGGCCTTTCTCATACTTCTATTGCCCGGTGTGGCATGGTGGGCCTGGTTTGGCAGGCAGGATCGTGATCCCCTGGCTGCCCTGGCGCAGATCACCGGCATCAGTCTGTCTGCGATCATCCTGCTGGCAGA
>DPKV01000231.1 GCA_003542325.1 Anaerolineaceae bacterium | reverse complement strand
ATCCGGCGTTTTCGTTGTGCAGGCTCAGAGAACGAGCCAGTTCGTTCACGGCGGGCATCCGCCAGATGTAAAGCGGGGTGTCCGACAGGGCGGTGCCGTCTTCCGTAAGGTAGGCGCATAATCCCGTGGCAGCCATATCCGCTTCGGTGGCGATGAGATCGGATTTGGCATCCGTCGCCAACCCGACCGGGTCCACACCGTAAACCGCCAACGCCCGCCAGCTTGGGTAACCTCCGTAATCCTGTTTCCAGTTCCAGCCAGGGCCGGTCAGCGCCAAACCAGGCTGACACGGTTACCCTCGATCAACCGGGCTGACCGGTCTCCGTCATCCACACGGGTGAGGACGGTCGGGAGGTTGACTGCGAACATAATCAGTGCGGTTAAAGTGGGGACACCGATGGCCAGGATCATCCGGAGGTGCCGCAGAACCCAGGGCTTTTCCGTATTCTCCTGGCGGGGATTGAACCGTCCATCCAGGATGAATAAAAGACCGACCAGTGCAAACCCAGCCGACAGGAATAAACGCCCTATCACGGTTGACAGCGTATAAAAGCCGTTCTCGATGCCCGGCGCCAGCCACCAGATTGCAAAAGCCAGGCCTGCCGCCATCAGGATTCCCCCGCCAACAGTGGGCCAACGGATTGCAGCGACCGAGAAAAGCATTGCCGCGACACCAAAGACAAGACAGATGAACCAAAAGCTCCCCTCAACCCCCCCAGCCCTCGTAAAATGACTCGCCCATCCCCCAAAATATCCAAAGGGCGTTGAGCAGGGTGATGATCGCAATGGCAATCCAGCCGGGAAGTTTTCCTAGTCTTTTTTTCATGGTTTCCGCCGTATGAATTTGGCATCTGTCTCTAGTATAATCGTGATTCAGTCAATTCCTTCCAGACAGGATGATTTTTATGGAATACGATTTCAACTTCCAATCCCGCCGCAGTAATATCATGGCAACGCATGGCATGGTGGCCTCCAGTCAGCCGCTGGCAACGCTGGCGGGGCTGGATCTGCTGCGTGCCGGCGGGACTGCGGCGGATGCGGCTGTTGCTGTGGCAGCAGCTTTGGCCGTAGTGGAGCCGTTCTCGACCGGGATAGGCGGGGATTGTTTTGCGCTGTATTGGGACAATACCCGGAAGCGGGTTTTTGCTCTCAACGGCAGTGGACCAGCGGCCCAAAACGCCAATATCGATGATCTCCTACAGCTTGGTTATACGGAAATACCCCAGTTCACCGGGCATGCTGTCAGTGTTCCCGGAGCGGTGGCGGGCTGGATCGCATTGCTGGAACGGTTCGGCAGGCTCCCGCTGGTGGATATCCTCTCGCCTGCCATCCGGTACGCATTGGAAGGTTACCCGGTAACTGAATGGATCGGGACAGGCTGGAAGTTGATGGAGAGCCGCCTCCTGCGTGAAAAGGTGGATGAGAGTCTGCCCTTGCATCAACAACGATCCGGTCCACCGCAATCCAGCGGGCATGAATTTCTGGTTGACGGTCACGCACCGGAAGTAGGTGAGGTGGTGACCCTGCGGACTCTGGGTGAGACGCTCCAACGGATCGCCGCCGATGGCCGGGATGCCATTTACAGCGGTGAGTTCCCTCAAAAACTCTGCGAACACGTTCAGCGCTACGGTGGATGGCTGACACCGGACGACCTGTCCGGATTCGAGGCGGAGTGGGTTGAGCCCATTACCGCGGATTACCGCGGCGTGCGTCTGCATGAATGCCCGCCCAACGGACAGGGGCTGGCGGCGATCATGGCCGTCCGGATCGCTGAAGGTTTCAATCTGGCGGAAATGGACCCGGTTGAACGGACGCACACGCTGATCGAGTGCATGCGGCTGGGTTTCACAGAGGCCCTTCAATGGGTGGCGGACCCGCACATAGCGCCTGCGCCTTTGGATGAGTTGTTTTCAGAGGATTATATTCATTCCCGGCAGGCTATGATTGCTCCCGATAAAGCACTGGTGCATCTTGAGACGGGCCTCCGATCACCGGGTGGAGATACCGTTTACCTCAGCGTGGTGGATGGTGAAGGTAATGCCTGTTCTTTCATCAACAGCCTCTATATGGGCGGCGGGACGGGCCTGGTGGTTCCCGGGACCGGTGTCTTTCTCCAGAACCGCGGCGCGCTCTTCAGCCTCGACCCGGCCCATCCCAATGCGCTGGAAGGCGGGAAACGACCCTATCACACCATCATCCCGGGAATGCTCACCCAGGATGGGGAATTTCTTGCGAGTTTTGGGATCATGGGCGGCTTTGTGCAGCCCCAGGCGCATCTCCAGGTGCTTTCGAACCTGGTCGATCTCGGCCTCAATCCACAGCAGGCTTTGGACTTACCGCGATTCAGATTGAATGCGGATATCGGCAAGGGTGTTGGAGCCGAGGACGCTGGAGGAGAGGTGTTTCTGGAGGAGGGATTTTCATTGGACACATTGACAGCATTAGGGAACAAAGGTCATCATATTACCCTTCTGAGCGGACAAAAGCGGGTGTTGTTCGGCGGGGGTCAGGTGATCTGGCGTGATCCAACCAGCGGCGTCCTGATCGCCGGGTCCGACCCGCGCAAGGACGGCTGTGCGATGGGGTATTAGAGTGGAATGAACTTTTAAATCATTCATTGGTGTAAATGGCTTTACTTTAATTAAAACTCTTTTACTGGTGGGTATATCCGGTTATAATGAATTTGACAGCTCGTCATTTCTTCCCCTGAACAATTAAATTTATTGTTTTATCTTTTACATGTGATCGGTATTGCAATATAAAAATATCAAGAACAGTACTCAAACAAGATTTCGTCAGCCTTGATTTATTGAATAAGAGAGAGCCATGAAGACTGTAAAACTAAATTGTGCCTCCTGCGGCGCGCCAATCGTGATCCCGGATGATGTGGATACCGTAGTTTGTTCATCCTGCCATTCCACCATGATGGTGGACCGGGGGGAGGGGTATGTCACCCTTAAGATTGTTGAAAAACTGGCCAATGCCATTAAGGAAAACGCCTATGTGACCCAGGTGGAATTGAAGCGGATGCAGCTCAATCAATTGATCAGCATGGAAGAGATGAAGATCAATTCACTGCAAACCGAATTCCGGGCTGCCAAACGGCGGATGCCGGCAAACATAACCTGCACGCCTGAAATGGCTGACCTGTTGCTGCAGGAAAATGACATCCGGATGCATGTCCGCTCTTTATATGCTGACATCGCCCGCCTGGAACCAGGCTGGGAAGAGTCTCTGGATGTGATCCGCAGGGATCGGCAATTGGTACAACAGGCGATCAATTTCCTGATGCCCTATGGGGCTGACACAAGCATCCAGAACCGGATCGTCAAATTACATGAGGAATCCCGGCGGGTCAATGCCAGCTATAACGCTCTGGAAACGAAGCTGCTCAAGCGGGATCTGGACACGTTGAATTATCCTCCTTTCCAGGACCTGACTCTGGAACAGATGGAGGAACTGCAAGAGAAAATCCCCGGCGACCTGACGCGGCTGGCAGCGGGTGAGCAAACGGAAGTAAAAACAAAGCTTCAGGATCAGTTAAAGTCGACATTGGACCGGATCAAGGCCGTCTATCCCCGCAAGAAAGTGGAAAGCCAGGCCGGGCCGCTTCCTTCTCTTGACATCCGGGAACCATATCCTGAAGCGCCTGAGAAATTGACTTCAATGGTCGAAAGGGTCAAAACGGACCTACAGAAATTGAACGCCATCCCGGATAGTCAGGAAAAGGCTCATTTTGTCAAAAAATTGGAATTGCTCGAATCAGCCTTAACCTCACGCGCGAAAGTGGATATCCCGGGCACAAGAGCCAAAAAGAAGAAACGACGGATAATAACCACCGTCATTGTCCTGGCAGCCCTTTTGTTTGTTTGTCTTGTGACCTTTATCATTATCTCTGTTACTCAAAATAGAACAGATGACACAGACCTAAAAGCGGATGATCTGAACGACCAATCAGCAGGCCTGATCGGGAAAACCGAGACAACACCCCAACAAGTCAATTCGGGAACTGCTTACTATGAATACTCGGGGACCTTCCTGGAAGTCACGTCCAGCGTCACCTACCTGAGGGAAGAACCTGATCCCAACGCTTCCGGGTCATATAAGGTGGAAGCCGGTGAAATCCTGCAGGTGATTCCCGATGACAACGTGGCAAGCCCATGGTACAAGGTCTCCACATTGGACGGGTCAATGACAGGTTACCTGGCTTTGGATTGGGCGATGCCGTTCACGGTGAGTTCCGTATGGGGAGATGTATTAACTCAGGAGTTCGACTCGACGGTATATTCCTTTGACTGGTCTTCTTATAACGCTGAATGGGATGAGTCGGAGGTTAACGATGAATATGCCGATTCCAAGGTTAGTTATGCTGATGGATGGTATGAACTGGACGTGACCACAAACGATACCTATATTTATTTCTATTCCAATACCACCCCGGATTACCTGCCGGATCAATATCAATTCTCCTTGGCGCTGGACGCGGTTACATTGGACGATAGCGTATATTATGGCATTCAGACCAATTGCGTGGATGGCGCAAATTTTGACGCGTTGTTAATTTCGTCGGATGGCTACGTTTACCTGATCCGGGTCAGGGATGGACTTTTCAGCATTATCTATGATACCGAAGTGTATCCCAATTCCTGGGCAGCGTTGGATCCCCTTGGTGAAAACACCTTCTCTGTTGTCAGGCTGACTGCGTCCGGGGGGTCGACCGTTGTGTATAAATATGCCATCAATGGCAGCGTCTTTGCCAAGATCGAACAACCGGCCGCCGGCGTGAAAGGGACCGCCATGGGCGCTATGATCTATATGGATGATGAGGGAGACCACGCGCTGATCCGAATGGATAACTTTATCGTTACTCAGTAGATTTCTGTTAAGGAAAAAGGAAACGAGACATCCATCACAAAGGATGTCTCGTTATCATTTAACGTGGACCATCTATTTGTAGAGGTTTGCCAGTTCGTTGCGGTTTTCAGCCAGCTTCCGTACACCGGCGATCAGGTCATCAATACCCGCAGTCCCAGCCCGGAAGATGGATTCACCCATCCAGACGCTTTCCACCTGGGAGGCGCGTTCGACATTGGGGAGGGACATCTTATCGAACACAAAGTATTCCGGGAAAGCCGAGGGTACAGGCAGGCGGGATAGTGCCGGCTGAAACAGATCATAATGGTTCATCGCCGGGTACCCGGTATCGACCGGGATGCCCTCAGCGGACAGCGCCTGGCAGAACAGGTCGTGTGTGACGCCGAAGAATTCAGCGTCGATCTTGAACACATAGCGGTAAAGGCTCCTGCGGGTCAGACGCAGGTCGCGTTTGAGCAGGCTGATCCCAGGGATTTCGCTCAGTCCTTCTTCCAGATAATCAGCCATGGCAGCCCGTTCTTCAAACTGGGCGGGGAAGCGCTCCAGGGCAACCAGACCGAGTGCGGCCTGGACCTCTGAAAGGCGCAGGTTCGCGCCCATCGTGAATTCCACACCGGCCGGGTCCTTGGGCCGGCCGCAGTCGATGATGCTGGACACGCGTTCTGCCATCTTCCTGTCCTTACAGAGCAGCACACCGCCCTCACCGGTGGTGAGGGTCTTGGCGGATTGCAGGCTGAAGGAACCAAAATCGCCGATCGCACCAGCACCCATCCCGCGCCACTGCGCGCCGTGAGCATGGGCGCTGTCTTCAATGACCACCAGGTTATGCTTTTCTGCAATGGCCATGATGGCGTCCATGTCTGTCATCTGGGCAGCCAGGTGCACGACGATGATCGCCCGGGTCTTTTCGGTGATGGCGGCTTCCACACTGGCCGGGTCAGTGCAGTAAGTGTCGGGGTTGATGTCCACGATCACGGGGGCTGCACCGGCAGCCATCGGGGCTGCCGCGGTCGCCTGGAAGGTGTAAGCGGGGACGATCACTTCATCTCCCCAACCGATCCCTGCAGCTCGGAGTGCGACTTCCATGGTGATGGTGCCGTTGACCATGGGGACGGCATAACCGCCGCCCATCATTTCGGCGAATCTCTCCGAGAACTTAGCGGTGTTTGGGCCGGGAAAGGGGACTCCGCCCCAGCGTCCGGAACGGACGGTCCGGGCGACGGCTTCCACGTCCCGGTCATCAAAGACCGGCCATTTGGGATAGGGTTCTGTGCGAACGGGGGTGCCGCCCAGTATAGCTAATGCTGGCATAAGTTCTCCTTATATCGCTTCCGAGTCCGTCACTCCAGCAGGTCGGACGGGTCGGAAGGGGTGAGTTTTGACGCTGTTGATTGTATCAGGGTCGGGCGGATTTGTCCCGGTGAAATCCCGCAGGCTTCAGCGCCCAGCAGGACGGCACCGACGACAGGGGGAACGGACAACCGGTTCAGCCGGGCTTTCGGGGAAAATTTATAGATGGTCTCCCGCAAGGGTTTAATGACCTGCTCGCCGGCGTTGAACAGGCTGCCGATCAGTACCACGTCAAAGGCCTGGTCCTGGATCCCAAGTTGGCGGATGACGGCGTTGACGTTCAAACCCAGGTCATGAGCGTTCCGCTGGACAATCTCCTGGGCGACCGGGTCGCCCTCTGCCGCTGTCTGCAGGATATCCCTGGCAAGGATGGGGGAGAGGTGGATTTGTGCCATGGCCAGGCCTTCGATCAGCTTCTCTTCCGAATCCACTTCCGCGTAATCCATCAGCATCCGGGTCAGAGCTGTCGCTGGCCCCCGGCTGGTCCAGGCGTGGGTAACGGCGATGACGGCCAGAATGACCAGCTCACTGGCGCCGCCAAACTCGCCAAACCGGGCGCTGTTGCCCGTGATGCGGCCTGTGCGGCCCTGTGCATCCCGCCCGCGGACGTTGTTCCCCGTCCCGGCATCCACTGCAACGCCCCATCCCGGTTCCGCACCGGCGATCAGGCCGATCATTACGTCGTTATCAAATGCAAAAGGCGCGTTAATACTCAGGGCCGTGATTCCGGCTGCCATGATGGGTGTTTCAGACGGCCAATCATATCCGGCCAATCCAAACCCCATTCCGGCAATGGATTTAGGAGAAACACCGGCCTGCGCGATCACTTCACTCGTGATTAATTTTAGGTTTTGCGCATAGCCGTCTGGGCCAAGGACTTCATAACTGCCGCAGCCGCCTTCGGTGAAGCCCAAGACTCGGCCTTTCAGGTCCGTGAGCAAGGCGTGAGTTTTGGTGTTACCGATATCTACACCCAACAGGGTGCGTTTTTCAGGGGGCAGAGTGCTCAATGCGTACTCCTGGTTAAGTTGAAGAACCGGGGCAAATATTGACAGTGCGTTTCCAGCATGTCGTTGAGGACAGCATCAATCCGGTTGGCCTGGGGACCCAGGGGGTGGGCGAGGAGGGCCTGGTAGGCGGTCTTCCGGTCGCCGGTCAAAGCTGCCTCAGCGGTCAGGACCTCATAGGCTTTGACCTGAGCGATCAGGCCGCTGCAAACTGGCGGCAGGGGGGCTGCAGGGATGGGCTCGATCCTTTGCGCATTGACCCGGCAGGGCATTTCCAGCACCCACTCGGGGTCCCAGCCCGGTACTGCGCCGT
>DPKV01000134.1 GCA_003542325.1 Anaerolineaceae bacterium | reverse complement strand
TGTTTACAAATCCGGATAATACCCGCGGGTACGCCCGTCTCGTCCTGGAAAAATCAGCGGGGCTTCCGCTAAAAACCTGGCGGGAATTGACCGAGAACGACCCGGTTCTTCCGCTGGTATTCTCGGTATGGCAGCTTGAGAAGAATGAGGCAGGGATTATCCAGCTGTTGATCCCTGATCGGGCCAGGCCGGATTGGGCCAGAAAATATAAACGCGAGCTGACAGCTTTCAAAAGAAAACAATTGGGGGTTCCGGGGCTGGCTACGATGGGGTTGATTGTGATGATCAGCTTCTCCGCCCTGTGCCTCTTATCTTACATGGCTTTGGGCTGGGCCGATGGGACTGCTGCTGGGTGGCTGAAGACATCCTGGATGCCGGTCCTGGCCATTCTGGGCACTGTGGCAGCGTACAAGTTATTTGGAAGGTCTGATATCCCCTGGTCAGAATCGCTTGAAGAGATTGTNNCAAGAAAGGTCAACCAACAAGCGTATACGGTAGAAATCAGGCTGGCAGCCGCCTCTCCACGTGTAGAAAAGGTCGAGTCTCTTCTCAACGTTATGAGCGGCGCTTTTAAGCAATTTGGTTTCGAGACTGGCAATTCGCTAATACCGTTCCGTCCCCAGGACCAGCGGAACATATTCAATCCAAAAGTCCTCTACGGGGATGTGGATACCCAATTCGTACTGGGTGACGAAGAAATTGCCACGATATGGCACTTGCCAATGGACGGGCTTCCGGACCTTCTTTCGGCCTCCAGGGTTGACGATACAATGCCAGATCCTGAAACGGTATCCAATGCATCGGGAGGGTGGCGCATCGGCGAGATGGGAAAGTCCGGAAAGACATATCCTGTTTATATTCCGCGGTCGGCCATTACTCGAAAGCATTCGCTCATTATGGGGAAGACGCAACAGGGTAAATCCACGCTGCTGCTGCGGATCATTACGGAATTGGCGAGGGACAACGACCGGTCTCTTCTCGTGATTGACCCTCACGACGACCTCATCACTTCCATCATTGAAGCCGTGCCGCAAGATCGTGTTGACGACGTGATCTATCTCAATTTTGCCGACTCCACTTTCATTCCAGGCTTTAATATATTGGATATTGCCATGTTTGAAGGTGATCCTGAGCGGACAAAAGAGGCTTTTCTGGATGTCGCCAAATCATTATTTGGACGGTTTTGGGGGCCTCGCATGCAGGTTAATTTCGATAAAACCATGCATACCCTGGCCCTTGCAAATACGATCCGGGACCCCGAACAGCAATTCACGATCTTAAGCGCTTTGCAGCTGTTGACAATGTCTGATTCTGAGATGCGCTTGAGGTTTTTGGAGAGTGTTCTGCCAAAGACTGACCCTATGTATGAAACCTTGATCTCATACTGGAGAGACGAGTTTGATGAACTTACGCCACAGATGAAAGAGGCTGTGCGAATGCCGGTATTGAGCAAGCTGCGTCCCTTTGAGGGGAATAAAAACATGATGGGTATTTTCGGTCAGCCCACATCATCATTCAATATCATTGACGCTATCCTGGGGAACAAGATTATCCTGGTCCGCACTGGAGCCACATTGCTTTCAGAAGAATATTCGGACTTTATCGGTAGTTTCATATTGAACTGGGCCCGACGGGCACTGTTTTCCCAGGGTGAGCTTCCAGCGGAGCAAAGAAGCAGGGCTACCATTGTGGTCGACGAATCGCAATCGTTCACCGGCATTGATTACTCCTCCTTCCTGGCTCAGGTGGCCAAATACGGGGCAAATCTCATTCTCACCACGCAGGGGACCAAGTTTATCGGCCGAGCCTTGTCATCCGATCAGATCAACGATACAACGGCCTGGAGTACCGTCATGGCTAATATTGACACTTTGATCATATTCAGGATTGATGGTGAGGACGCCCAGGTTTTGTGCCGGACAGAATTTACCGAGGAGCTAGAGGCGCCTTCGCTGATCAACACAAAATCACATTCAGCTTTTGTGCGGTTCTCCAACGGAAAAGAGGTTGTGGGTCCGTTTCTCGTTCAATTAGACCCGCCCGTAGAAGGCGACTATTCCGTCAAACAGCAGATACTTGCCAGGCGGGACAACTATTCAAATCCAAAACCAGAAGCCCTTCAGAGGGCGTTGGATTCCATGTCGGCCACACGTGAGTTTGTTTTGGGCCGAGGGAATCCGCCCAAATCGTATGCAGGTTCCATTAATCACGTTAGCATTCAGGAGTTGACCCAACGGGCCATCGACGACGCTGACGCCAACAGCCCGGAAGAAATGAATTTGCTAGATCTGCTCTCCAATAACCTCAACCCTGAAGGCTATGACTAACAAAACAAATTACTCCCAGGCCGTTACAGAGGCATTATTTTATAACCCTTTCTCCACGAAGACTTTCCTTTCCGCTCTGACAGGATTATCTTATTACAAGGTTACATCGGCCCTTGAAAATACCCGAGGGGTGATCTGTCAAACCGTAACAACAGGAATACCAAGATACTATCAAAGAGTCTTTTCTCTTGATGAAAAAGCTCAGATTAAAGCCGTTGGAACAGTTCAATCCCCTTCAGATATGTGTGCAGCCCTGGGGATGACCTATTCGAGGCTGGAAAAATTCCGTTCATCAGTCTTTAAGTCGCTTGCGGAGAGACATACTATCCTTTGGACAATTTCTCCATGGAAGATCAGTTCCAACGGGCTGTTCCTTGATTCCTTGCTGTGTGTTCAGACCAGTGACGAGCTGGTGTATCTGATGGGCGTGGTATTGGCTTCAGAAGCGCCAGACACACGCTGGTACGAAACGATCGTGGACGCCTGCAGGGAGTGGCGAAGATTTAATCAAACAACGATACCGTTCAAACTCTTGTTTTGGAACGCGCCCGACATCCGTTTGGTGAGAGGCATGATCACAAGCGGAGACATTGGGGACAATGGGAGGGTCGAAGTCGAGGCTCATGGGAAAGTCTATTCAATGAGAAGCGGTCGGCAGAATCCAATCTACCCGGTTTCAGACATGTTGTTGAACCCAATTGACCTGGTGGCCTCAAAAAGATCTTGTGTTCATCCGGGATACAAATTATCCATGACGGATTCGGAGTGGTGCAGGCAATTTGATCAGCCGGTGGGTTTTGCCGCTGGCATAAGAGAGAAAATGAAAATG
This sequence comes from Anaerolineaceae bacterium, assembly GCA_003542325.1. Classification (GTDB taxonomy): domain Bacteria; phylum Chloroflexota; class Anaerolineae; order Anaerolineales; family Anaerolineaceae; genus Brevifilum. The sequence continues at coordinate 225 of DPKV01000134.1, read as the reverse complement.
CCCCACCTTTTGATACTGTTATCTGCGGCAAAGCGACCTGGGCTTAAACCGAACCAGCATAAGCAATTCGTTGATCCCAAGAAAACACGCCATGACATTCCTCAATTAATTAAACAGCTAATCAGGTGGAAAGCCCTGGAGATAACGCCCGGGATAAAACGTATTTATTTAACTGAATTGGGGCTAAGAACGTTGTCGTTGATCTATGGCACACCAATAGCAGAG
>DPKV01000050.1:3085-5037 GCA_003542325.1 Anaerolineaceae bacterium | reverse complement strand
TTCGATGAGATGGGCAAGGCAGCACCCAAGACCCATTTCACCGTTGGCATCATTGACGATGTAACCCATACCAGCATTGAATGGGACCCCGCCTTCGAGACTCTCGGTGACGATGTCGTCCAGGCGATGTTCTTCGGNNGCGCCAACAAGAACTCCATCAAGATCATCGGTGAAGATACCGACAACTTCGCCCAGGGTTACTTCCAGTATGACTCGAAGAAATCCGGTGCAGTGACGGTATCCCACCTTCGGTTTGGCCCAAATCCGATCCGTGCACCTTACCAAATCGCTGAAAATGAATCTAACTTCCTCGCCTGCCATCAATTCAGCTTCCTTGAAAAATATGACATGCTGAAATTCGTTCGTCCTGGTGGAATTTTCCTGTTGAACAGCATTTACGGACCGGACGAGATTTGGGATAACCTTCCTGCCAAAGTCCAGGATGCGCTGATCAAAAAGAACCTAAAATTCTATGCTGTTGACGCCTACGAAGTTGCCCGAAAGACCAACATGGGCCAACGGATCAACACGATCATGCAAACCTGCTTCTTTGCCATCAGCGGCGTCCTGCCCAAAGACCAGGCCATTGCTGAGATCAAGAAATCGATTAAGAAAACATACAGCAAGCGCGGTGAAGCGGTCGTCCAGCAAAACTACGACGCTGTTGACAAGGCCTTAGCTCATTTGCATCAGATCACCCTGCCCGAAAAGGTTACCAGCACCATCGCCATGCAGCCGCCAGTCCCCGCCGAAGCGCCGGAATACGTTCGTGAAGTCATCGGTAAGATCATTTCCCGGCAAGGGGATGACGTGAAGGTGAGTGAGATGCCCGTTGACGGCACCTTCCCCTCCGCAACAACCCAATGGGAAAAACGGAATGTCGCTCTGGAAATCCCGGTTTGGGATCCCAATGTCTGCACTCAATGCGGCCGCTGTTCCTTCGTTTGTCCGCACGCTGCCATCCGCATTAAGGTCTATGAAGAACCTGTCCTGACTGACGCTCCGGAATCCTTCAAGTCCACCAATGCCAAATTCCGTGAATTCCGTGAGGGCTGGTCGTTCACCGTTCAGGTGGCACCGGAAGACTGCACGGGCTGCGGTATGTGCGTTGATAACTGCCCCGGCAAGGATCGGGAGAACCCAAGCCATAAGGCTATCAACATGATGCCCCAACCCCCCATTCGTGAACAGGAAGCTGCGAACTGGACTTTCTTTGATGCCATCCCTTACCCGGACCGCAAGAGCTTCGTACCCAACACCGTTAAAAACTCACAACTTCTTGATCCGTTGTTTGAGTTCTCCGGTGCCTGCGCAGGTTGCGGCGAAACCCCTTATATCAAATTGGCAACCCAACTCTTTGGCGACCGGATGGTTATCGCCAATGCCACAGGCTGCTCCTCCATTTACGGCGGCAACCTGCCCACAACGCCCTACTCGACCAATATTGACGGCCGCGGGCCTGCCTGGTCCAACTCACTGTTTGAAGATAATGCGGAGTTTGGCCTTGGTATGCGCCTGACAATCGATAAATTCGTTGAATTTGCCAATGAACTCGTCGCAAAACTGGCTGGAAAGATCGGCCACGACCTGGCAGATGCCCTTCTCAATGCCGATCAATCCACAGAAGCAGGATTGGAAGAACAACGGGAACGGGTTGAACGGCTCAAAGCGAAGCTGGCAACACTGGACATCCCCGAAGCCAGGAACCTGCTCTCACTTGCAGACTATCTTGTCCGCAAGAGTGTCTGGATCGTCGGCGGTGACGGCTGGGCGTATGACATCGGGTACGGCGGTCTGGACCACGTCCTCGCTTCCGGCCGGAACGTCAACGTCCTCGTCCTCGACACTGAGGTTTATTCCAACACCGGCGGTCAGTCCTCCAAGTCGACCCCGCGGGCGGCTGTTGCGAAATTCGCAGCCAACGGTAAGGACCTGCCCAAAAAGGACCTCGG
>DPKV01000050.1:0-3020 GCA_003542325.1 Anaerolineaceae bacterium | reverse complement strand
TCCCTGATCATCGCTTACAGCCATTGTATTGCCCATGGTATTGATATGAAACTAGGCCTTAAGCAGCAAGACCTTGCCGTAAAATCCGGTGTCTGGCCGCTTTATCGCTATAACCCGGATTTGGCTGCCCAGGGTCAGAACCCGTTGTCCATCGACTCCAAGGAGCCCACCGTTTCGGTAGAGGAATATGCCTATAACGAAACCCGCTACCGCATGCTGCTGCAAAGCAACGAAGAACGGGCTGAGATGTTGATGGCTAAGGCCAAACACGATGCGGCCAGCCGCTGGAACCTTTACCAGCAAATGGCCGAAATGCACTACGGCAATGGTAAAGAGGAACCCAAAGAAGAGTAATTTGGGTTTCTAGGTCGCATTAAGTATAATTAGGGTGATGGACATGGTTCCATCACCCTTTTTGTATTGTTATTACGCGTATTTCCTGATGGAGGAAAAATGATCGACCTTAAAACTACTTACCTTGGTCTGGAACTCAAAAACCCGCTTGTCGCCTCAGCTTCAACCCTCTCGAAGCGCACTTCCCGTGTGCGCCAGATGGAAGACGCCGGGGTCAGCGCTATCGTCATGTACTCCCTCTTTGAAGAGCAAATCGTTCAGGACAGCCTGGCATTTAACTATTTTATGGAGCGCGGCACGGAATCTTTTGCCGAAGCGTTGGATTATTTTCCCCAGTTGGATCGCTATAATGTTAGCCCGGATGAATATCTGGAGCAAATCCGCAAAAATAAAGAGGCTGTCAAAATTCCAATCATTGGCAGCCTGAACGGCGTTTCCAATTCCGGCTGGATCAAATACGCCAAGATGATGGAGGAGGCCGGCGCAGATGCGCTCGAATTGAACACTTATTTCATCCCTGCCAACTCTGAACTGAGCGCTGGAGAACTTGAGACGCATTATGTGGACTTGGTCAAAGCCGTCTGTGACAGCGTGCAGATCCCTGTGGCAGTCAAATTAAGTCCCTTTTTCACTGCCTTGCCGAACATGGTCGTAAAACTGGCAAATGCCGGATCACAAGGGTTGGTCTTGTTCAACCGTTTCATCCAACCCGACCTGAATATCGAGAAAATGGAAGTGGATACCACCCTTCACCTCTCCACCTCGGCAGAGTTGTTATTACCCCTCCGCTGGATGGCGTTATTATATGGCAAGGTAAATGCGGACCTGGCGCTGACTTCCGGCGTCCACACTGGCGAAGACCTGGTCAAAACGGTGCTGGCCGGCGCAAACGTGGCAATGGTCGCGTCTGAATTTATCGAAAATGGCATTGACCGGGCAAAGGCAATTCTGACAGAGATGGAAACATGGATGTCCGTTTATGAGTATCAGTCGGTGGAAAGCATGCGCGGCACGATGAGCCAGAGATATGTTGCCAATCCAGCCGCTTTTGAAAGAGCAAACTACATGAAAGCCTTGCAGACATACGATAATAAGCTGCCGTAGATCAAGATGTCATTGGTAGGGGCAGTTTGCAAACCGCCCCTTGTACAATTTTCACTTTACTCCGGCTCGATAGGCTGTGAAATCGTGTAGTAGCTGTCCTGACCCAGCAATTCTATGATTTCATTCGGAAAAGTATAGGTAAATAACAAATTGCTGCTATCATGATAATAATGCACGCCTAAAGTATCGCAGGCAACCCAACCATCTGCATAAGGCAATATAAAATTGACGATCTCGTTATTACTCAGCGAGCCAGAGGCTTCGAAAACGATCTCGCCTGCGTCAAGATCATACACGGTTGGCTGCTTGATGATGCCATTTCCCAAATCAAACAACCAGCCAGTGATCAAATAATCACCTACAAATTTCTTCCCAACACTGTGGCCTATCTCAAAGTCAATATTTAAGGTTTCCATTATCGAACCGTCATAAACATCCGTCCACCACCTGGTTTTGGTACCCCCACCGCGATGGGGCTTAGTATAGGTTACATGCGAAGCAAGGTAAAACTTATCGCCGGAATCAGAAATCCCAATGACGTCAATTTCTCCCTCCTCCCGAGTAATCGCCATTACGTCTAGCTCATTAGTGCCCTTTAAATCATAAAAGGTTTGATACAGGTCTTCTTCGATCCTGATGCTTTTGGATTGAATGGTCAGCGTTTCCAAATCCAGGTCTTTAAAGAATACCGTTGTTCGTACATTGGATATCTCTGGCGTAATCTGAACGATGCGCATGCCGTTTTCACCCACGCGGTACGGCTCGTAATACGCCTCGGAGCTATCCTCACCATCCACCGGCAGTTGCAGCTCCACCACATTTAACGCCTGATCCACCAGGAAACCGGTTGTCATGGTATTACCCAGACAAACAAGCTGTCCTTTCCAGCTCCAGTTACAGTAGGCAGGGTTCAGTTCGTTATACGGCAATTCTATGGAATGGGTCTGTCCTCCCGGAGAGAGAATGTAGAGCGTATCACCCACCTGGAAATAGACATCCTTGTTTTCGACAACTATCGGCCTGGACCAGGTACTTGCGGGTGCAGACGTTATCGTCGAGACATCATAGATATCATCCGCCGAGATGTTCAGAATTTTCATAGGCGTCTCATCTTCAGGGTCCTGGCTGCCAAAGATGACCAGGACGGGCGTTTCCCCGAAGTAAGACAGGGACTCCGTTTCGACCTGATAAGGCTGGTCGGTGGGTTGGGCCACCGGCGTCCAGGTTGCCCGAGTGGACATTCCTTGATCCTGCCCCTGAAGAACACAACCTGTAAGACAAACCAGCAGAACGACAACGAGTACAACCCACCTATCCAGTCTGCTTCCATTCATCATACTACCCCCGCCTAACCCTTCTCAGGGTTCCATTGGTTGAGTGACGGTGTAAAAACTATTCGGCCCCATTGATTCAGTGATTTCTTCCGGGAAGGTATAGGTCAACGCCACATTTCCCATTCCCCACAAATATTGCAAGCCGGAAGTCTAAATACCCATCTTTCTTTTTTTGCTCGAATTTCTATAAATTCCGATAAGATATGAGCCTGTTGCACAAACCTATAA
>DPKV01000027.1 GCA_003542325.1 Anaerolineaceae bacterium | reverse complement strand
CAGGTATTAGGAATCAGGTATTAGGAATCAGGCAATCGTCATCGCGAGGAACCACCGAAGGTGGCGACGTGGCGATCTGAAGAGACCAAAAAGATGGCGGGTTGGCAACCCACCCAACGACTACTCAATTTGAGAGCGCTTAAATGACGGAACAACCTATTTCCTGGGTTAATTTCATGCTAGAATACATCATCTGTCAAAACCAAGTCTGTCCTAATCTTTTTGTATTATCAAATAGATTTAGTCACACCAGCTAGTGGCTTATTCCTTGAGGACATTAATTCTCATTAAACAAATATTACTGATCGGTTTATGGCCATGCCATCACCGATCAGTAATCATCAGGGAGTTTCTTTTCCAATTTCCCAAGGATGCTTATCCCTGCATATTGATATTCCCGTTCAGGCATATCCCAAAGCGCTAACATGATTTGTGGCAGGTCAGAAAGATCGGGCAGCCCATGTTCAGTAAAAAATTTCCGTTGAAGTTCGCGTTGCAGCGGCATCTTAATCCCCAGATATTCAAACTGGTTCCGCATGCAGGCTTTTATCGGCTCCGCTGAAGTCGGATCAGCGTTGTTTTGATACATTTCCTGCAGAGCTGTAATATAATCAGACTCAAATCACCTTCCATTCACAACCATTGTTCACTCTGATTTTAACAAAGAAGAATTTATGAACAATTGCCCCATTTATTTTACTTGTCTTTCAGTACCTTTTCAGGCGTGATCGGCAGCGACTTAACTCTCACACCCACTGCGTTATAAAGTGCATTGGCAATTGCAGGCGGTGTGGGGATGCTGACGATCTCCCCCACGCCCTTGGCCCCATACGGCCCCTCCTGGGTCGGGTCTTCCACAAAAATGGAAAATATCTCCGGCGTGTCTTTAATGGTTGGGATAGTGTAGTTACTAAAGCCATCCGTCAGGATGTGGCCTTCAGACAACTTAAACTCTTCCATCAAGGTATGACCAATCCCCATGATGATCCCGCCTTCCACCTGGCCTTTCAACCCCAGCGGATTGAGCACCTTCCCCGCGTCGTTCGCTGTGATCGCTTTTAGCACCCGAATCTCCCCGGTATCCTGATTGACCTCGACCTGAACGGCCTGAACGGCAAAGCCAAAAGCAAAGTGGATTGCGCCATCTGTCCCCAGTGGTTCCGTTGCCGGTGCATCGTAGACAACCAAAGCCTTGCGGGACTCTCCTTCTTTATCCAGGGCCTTCGCCAATTCCGCATAGGTCAGGAAATCGCCTTTCACATGGATCCCCTTGGCGTCAAAGGCCGCTTCACCCAATTCACTCGTTACGAAGCTGGAAAGTTGTGACTTTAATTTCTGCGCGGCCAGCCGGGCGGCATTCCCACTGACATAACTCTGGCGCGACGCTGTGGTCGGACCGCCATCGGGGGTCAGGTCGGTATCCATCACCAGCACCCGCACCAGCGCGGGGTCAGCCCCAAGTTCTTCCGCCACGATCATTTGCAGAACCGTCACCAGCCCCTGACCGAGTTCAGCAGCGGAGGTCCGCACTTCAAATGTGCCGTCCGGCAGGAGTTCCACTTCCGCCCCCGATCGGTCCTCTGCCCCACTGCCCAGGCCGGTGTTCTTAAAAGCGGCCGCAATCCCCCAGGCGGAAACAAAACTTCCTTTTTCGGTATCATACTGGACAGGGTTGAATGGATTCTCGCCGGCAATCTCTTTGAGCTTTTCTTCCACCCGGTCCAGGCAATCCACCAAACCTACACTGTCAACGAGGAGTTGATTGGTGTTCGTCCTGCTGCCTATGCGCAAGGCGTTCAGCCGCCTCAGGGCAAACGGGTTCATTTTCAGCCGATGCGCCAGCATATCCATCATGCTCTCAATTGCGAACATGGCCTGCAATGCGCCAAAGCCGCGGAAAGCACCCGCCGGCGGGTTGTTCGTATACATCGCATAACAATCCGCTTTGGTGTGCGGAATGACATACGGACCAGCGGAATGTGTTGTGGCGCGGGTCATCACCTTGTCACCCAGGGAGGCATACGCCCCAGTATCGCCATACAACTCCGTCTCAGCAGCCACCAGGTGCCCATCCTTATCCGCACCCAACTTCACCCGGATTTGCGTGGCATGCCGTTTCGGGTGTACGAGCATCGACTCTTTCCGGTCGAACAACAGCTTCACCGGTTTGCCTGTTGCCTGGGCCAATAATGCGCTGTGGATCTGCCCGGAAATATCCTCTTTCCCGCCAAATCCACCGCCCATCGTCTGACCAACGATCCGAACCTGTTCATCTGGAACGCCCAAAGCCGCTGCCACCTGGTGCCGGTCATCATAGGGAATTTGTGAGCCGACGTAAACGGCCATCCGTCCATCCGGCAAAGGTTCAGCCAGGCTGCATTCCGGTTCCATGAAAGCGTGGTCCATGGTCGGTGTATGGAAAATTTCTTCGAGCTCAATGTCTGATTCAGCAAATCCCGCTGTGACATCCCCCTTGCGGACCTTGATGTGCTGCATCAGGTTACCCTGTTCGTGGACCTTCGGCGCAGCGGGGGATTTTGCCATGACCGGTCCTGTTACCACCGGCAGCAGGTCAAATTCCAGATCAATCAGGGTTACCGACTCGTCTGCAATAGCCTGAGTTTCAGCAGCCAGAATGGCGGTGGCATCGCCTTCATACCGGACACGGTCCCCCACCCCAACCAGAACAGGCCAATCCTGCACCACCAGGCCGTGCGTTTTCGCCCCCGGCAGGTCCTCAGCCGTCAGGACAGCGACAACGCCCGGAAGGTTCCTCGCTTTGGATATATCCACCTTTTGCAAAATGGCATGCGGCACACCCGCCCGTCTCACCCGGGCATAGAGCATGCCTTCTCTGTCCAGGTCATCCGTGAATATGGCCCTGCCGGTGGCTTTGTCAACTGCATCCGGACGTACCAATGGTTTGCCAACCACACGGTAAGCGCCGGAGGTGGAGATCGGTTCGGGGAATATAACCGGTTCCCCATTTTTCAAAGTCGCGGAAGCGGCCAGGATCGCCTTCTCAATGGCCGGATACCCGCCGCAGCGGCAAAGATTTCGGGTTAATGCTTTTTTGATCTGTTGGGAAGTAGGTTCAGGATGCTGTTCCAATAAGGCATAAGCCGTCATGATCATACCGGGGGTACAAAACCCGCATTGAATCGCCCCATATTTGACAAATGCCGTTTGCAGCGGGTGCAGGACCAGCTCATCCTCAACCATCCTGGCCAAGCCTTCAATTGTCAGGATGGATTTACCATCCGCTTTTTCTGCCGGGAAAAGACATGACTTAATGGGCTTGCCATCCAGCAGCACCGTGCACGTGCCGCACCGCCCCTCTCCACAACCCACTTTCGTCCCCGTCAGGTGCAGGCGTTTCCGTAACAAATCCACCAACTTCTCACCCGCTGCGGCCTCAACCTCGTATGGTTCACCGTTGACGGTCAGGTGGATCATTCGTGCCATCGTCTTAGGCTTCTCTGGATTTATAAACCGCGTTCGCCGCGGATATAGGGAATCCCCAGTGCAGCAGGCGTCCCTTTCCGTTTCCTCCTGGCTGCGCCCGATCCCCATAAGAGGGCAATGATCGTCAAAATGAAGGGCATCATCTGGAGGAAAAAGACGAGGTTATGATCGTAGAAGAAAGGATTTTTAACACCCAGGATGGTCATCGGGCCCTGCAGGTCAAGTGTGAACCTGCGGAGCATTCCGAACAGGTAACCGCCCAGCGCGGCCGGGACGGGGTTCCAACGGGCAAAGATCACCAATGCGATGGCTATCCAGCCTTGGCCGGAGGTGGTCAGGCTGGAGTACCAACCCGGAGAAATGGCAATACTGATGGAAGCCCCTGCCAAACCTGCCAGGCATCCCCCCACAAATGTATAGAGATAACGTATGCCATACACATTGACCCCCAGGGTGTCCGCTGCGGAGGGTTTTTCACCCACAGCCCGCAGGTGCATCCCGGGGCGGGTCTTAAAAATAAAATACCATGAAAGAGGGATCATCAAATACCCGATATATACCAGGATATTAAAATCGGTAAAGAAAATGCGTCCGATGAAAGGGATTGAGGAAAGTAAAGGCACGTCCACACTGGGGATGGTCGGTGTATTTAAACCGGTCAAACCTTCACCCAGGACCAGGGCTAACCCGGTACCCAGGAACGTCAAAGACAGCCCGCTGACCGTTTGATCGGCCTGGAAATGGATGATAACCAGACCATGGGCCAGGCTCAAGATCCCACCGGCCAGAATCCCGGCCAGTAAACCCAGCCAGGCGTTTTGCGTGGCATAGGCAACCTTAAAAGCTGCCATGGCGCCGATCAGCATCATCCCTTCCACACCCAGGTTCATCACACCGGCACGTTCCGCTATGATCTCACCAATGGCTGCAAAAATCAGGATGGTTCCGGTCGACAGACCGGCCCTGAGAATGACTTCCAAGTTCATGCGACTTCCTCCTGCCTGCGGGAAATGCGGACCTTATACCGTAATAAGACGTCACTGCTGATGACCAGGAAAAGGATCGTCCCCTGGATCAGGAAAGATATTCCGGAGGGTTGGATCTCTCTCCCGGCCACGATCAACGCGCCAAACAGGATCGAGACCGGGATCACAGCAAAGGGGTGTAATTTTGCCAGCCAGGCAACGATCACACCGGAAAAGCCGTAATTGGTGGAGATCTTTTCCTGCAAACGATGGACCACGCCGGTCACTTCCGACATCCCTGCCAAACCGGCTAGGGCACCAGAGACGATCATCACCAGGACAATATTCCGTTTGATATTGATTCCCGCATAATTCGCTGCCTTGGGGTTATCCCCGATCAGCGATATCTCATATCCCCACCGGCTGTATTTCAGAATCAACCAGATCAGGATGGCGGCGACCAACCCAAAAACAACACCCAGATGCAAGGTAATCCCTGAGAAAAATGGGTATTTACTGGCGAGGTCAGCCAACCTGGGCAACCATGCGACTTTATCAAAAGTTGGAGTCATCTGGAAGCCGGCGTCGCTGTATTTGCCGAAGATCCAGTAGTTGTTCCAATAAACGGCCACATAGTTCAACATCAAGGTGGTGATGATCTCATTCACGTTGTAATAGGCTTTTAATATACCTGGAATCATCCCATAAAGAGCTCCGCCGAGAATCCCCATGAAAGCCATGAGCGTTAGAACAACAATTTTTGGGCTGTCCAGCGGAACCAGCGGGACCAGGACCACCAGACTGGCAAAGAAAGCGCCCATATAAAATTGGCCTTCGGCGCCAATACTTATGATCTTCATCCTGAACGCCAGGCTGTATCCCAACCCAATCAGGATCAGCGGCGTGGCTTTGACCACAATATCTGAAAAAGCTCCCCAGGACCCAAAAGAGGCATTGAAGAAGAACTTATAAACCCGGAAGGGGTTACTGCCGATCAGCCAAAGAACTATGCCATTGATAATAAAAGCAGCCACAACTGCACCGAGTGAGGTTGCCAGCGGCATCCACTTGGGGACTTCTTCCGTCCTGTTTTCAAAGGTGATCCTGAATGGGAACTTCATTCATTGCTCCTCAACGAGCCCGTCATCATCATCCCGATGGTGTTCAAATCCGCCTGGCTGGCATCCATCTGTCCAACCAGTTCTCCATTAAAAATAACCGCCACCCGGTCACTTAATTCCAGTAATTCATCCAATTCCTCTGAAATGAGTAAGATGGCAGCCCCGTTGCTGCGCTGCTCCAACAACAGCTTTTGGATACTCTCGATTGCGCCGACATCCAGCCCCCGTGTGGGTTGCATGGCAACTATTAATTGGGGTTTACCTGAAATCTCACGAGCTAAAATCAACTTTTGGAGATTACCGCCTGATAATTTTCTGGCTTGTGTTTCAACGGTGGGTGTCTGGATATCATATCCTTCTTTTAGATCGACTGCATGATCGTGCGCTGCAGGGTAATTGATCCGCCAACCGTTGCTGATGGGCGATTCAGTATAGTTTTTCATAATTACGTTTTTGGTCACGGAAAGGTTGGGTGCGGTCCCCACACCAGTTCGATCCTCCGGGATATGGGCTACGCCGCAATTGATCGCTTTACCGGGAGAGCAATTGGATACTTCAACGCCGTTAATCCGGATCGACCCTTCGCTTTCCCGCAGCCCAGTGATCGCCTCAACCAATTCACTCTGCCCATTGCCGGCGATCCCTGCAATCCCAAAAATCTCTCCCTGGCGGATGGAAAAGGACACTCCTTTTACCGCTGCCAGGCCCCGGTTATTGGTTGTGGACAACTTATCCACTTCGAGAACAACCTCGCCGGGCACCTGGGCTTTTTTATCAATCTGGAAAATCACCTCACGACCCACCATCAATTCAGCCAAATCCGCCCTGGAAAGACCCTGGGGGTCGATCCCCTCGGCTGTAGCTTTGCCCTTCCGTAAAACGGTCAGACGATCCGCAACCGCTTTGACTTCGTTGAGTTTGTGGCTGATGAAGATAATGGATTTTCCCTGATCAACCAGGATCCTCATGGTCTGCATCAGTTCCTCAATCTCCTGAGGAGCCAGGACAGCCGTTGGTTCATCAAGGATCAGAATATCTGCGCCGCGGTAAAGAGTCTTCAGGATTTCAACCCGCTGTTGTTCACCAACCGAAATCTGCCAGATATTGGCGCTGGGGTCTGCTTTCAATCCAAATTCCTCCTGAAGGGCCAGGATTTTCTTGTCATACTTTGCCAAACGCATGATAAATCTGGGTTCTTTCAACCCCAGGAGAATGTTTTCGGTTACCGTCAATGTAGGGACCAACATAAAATGCTGGTGGACCATGCCAATCCCACTCGCGATGGCGTCTTTTGGTGAATTAAACGTGACCGGTTTTCCCTTAATTTTTATTTCCCCCGATTCGGGACGATACAATCCCGCTAAAACATTCATCAATGTACTCTTACCGGCACCGTTTTCTCCCAGTAAAGCATGAATTTCACCTTTCTTGAGTGTGAAATTCACATGGTCGTTGGCCAGGACCCCAGGAAAGCGCAGGACAATATCCCGCATCTCGACGGCATAAGGAAATTCGCCAGTGGTTATCGTCATATTGCCAGCCTATTGAATTATGAATGAAAGCACAAATTCATGCTCGAATAATGACCAATAATATCACAACCAGGAAATCTCGGTGTGAGATTTCCTGGTTGTGAAAAGTTAGAAAATTTTACTCACTCAGATCAGGCAGTTCCGCGGTGATATTCTCGTTCCACCAGTACATACAGGTTGTACATTCGCTGCCAAATTCAGCAAATCCATCCAGGTCCAATTGCTCAAGGCTGACGCCTGCTTCAAGGACTGTATTGCCCTTGTTGTCGACAATGGGACCGGTGAAGACATCAAAGCGATCAAATTCGCCGGCCAACATCAATGCCAACGTGTCGCGAACCATTTGCAGGTCTTCTGCGGGCAGATCGGCGACACCAGGCTGAAGCTCTTCACCTTCCATGAAACCGAACAGTCCCAACGCACCGGAATCGGCATCAAAGTATTCCCAGCCACCCGTCCAGGTACCTTCACGGGAAGCTTCAATAATCCGGGCATACTCCGGACCCCAGTTCCAGTACATGGAAGTGAGGCAGGCATCGAGTGTGCAGTTGCCATAGTAGTCATAGGTGATGCCCCATTTACCTTCAGGTGCTGCCAGGGCAGGAGCAGGAGTGTCCGCACCGGTCATAACAACCTGTGCACCGGCTGCAAAGAGCGATTCTGCGCCTTCCTGTTCCAGGATGGGATCGTGCCAGGTGTTGATGAAGCGAACATCAATGGTGCATTCCGGGCAGGTCTTGGCAACGCCCAAAGCAAAGGCATTGCCCAGGCGGAGTTCTTCTGGGATCGGGAATGTGGCGATATAACCCAATTTCGGGTTCCCATCTGTCTTCGCCCGGGAACCAGCCAGCATACCGGCCAGGTATTTAATGTCTTCCATAGCGCCCATCAGGTTGCCGAAGTTCGCGCCATTGGCTTTATAACCACTGATGTGAATGAAATCAATATCCGGGAATTCTTCCGCAACCACTTCAGTCGCATCCATAAATCCAAAGGATGTCGTGAAGATCACATCAAATCCTTTTCGAGCCAGGGATCGTACCACCTGCTCTGCATCTGCACCTTCCGGAACATTCTCGATGTACACTGTATGCACATCTTCTACATTTTCCTCGACATACATCCGGCCAACATCATGTGACTGGGACCAGCCACCGTCATCATGGGGGCCGACATACACAAAGGCCACATTATACTTTCCATCTACAGGTGCGGGGATTTGGAAACCACTTACTTCTTCGGTTTGACCGCAACCGGTTAATGCGAACGACAGAACAAGCAAAATACTGACAAGCCACAAGATCTGTTTCTTCATATCTCTTCCTTTGTGAAAAATAATGGGTGAAAAGTGAACACGTGCAAGGGATTTAATTTGTCAGCAGATCCTCCTTTTCCAAGCCTTCTCTTCCTCAGAAAGGAATTCTTCACCAGTAATATAAGGAAATTATACAAAACCATGGTTCTCAAAGCAAACCTATTCTATTACGGTTGTATAGACAATTGTT
>DPKV01000113.1 GCA_003542325.1 Anaerolineaceae bacterium | reverse complement strand
CTTCATAATCCACTTTGATCAGGTCAAGGGCAGCTTCAGCGATCTCGATTGTTTCAGCCGCCACAAAGGCAACCCTGTCCCCAACAAAGCGGACTTTTTTATCCAGCGAAAACGAATCCAATGGCCCGGGGATCGGATGGGATTGCCCCGCCGTGGAATACGCCACCCGGGGAATGTCCTGCCAGGTCAGCACGGCCGCCACACCGGGCAGCGCTTTCGCTGCGGAAGTGTCAATCGATTTAATCACGGCATGGGCATGCGGGCTCCGCAGCACCTTCGCTACCAGCAGATCGCGTTTTTCAAAATCTGCTACAAAGGCGGGTTTCCCCTGAACAAGCTTGACCGCATCCACTTTAGGCTCCGCATGGCCGACTGTTTTCATTGCCGAATGCGGGTCAACGACCTTAAGCCGGGGCATGATCAGAGTACTGACTTCAGGACCCGAACCGGATACCATTGGTTCCCCATCATTTGGAGTATCCACCTCAAAATCTGGAAACCTAAAGGTTTCAACCGGCGTCCCGACAGGCAGCACGGGTTCACCTCTCAGGATAGCCGCCGCTCTTAGGACCGCCTGGACAGGTTTCAGATATCCTGTACAGCGGCAAAGGACACCTGAAAGCGAATCCCGAACCTCTTCTTCCGTGGGTGAAGGATTGCGAGCCAGCAAGGCACGCGCTGTCAGGACCATCGCAGGCGTACAGTACCCACACTGGATAGCGCCGGCATCAATGAAGCTTTGCTGAATGACATGCAAACCTTCAGTCGCCTTCCAACCCTGCTGGGGGTGTTCACCCATGGCTTCAACGGTCTCGATCTGATGACCTTCCGCCTGGGCGGTCAACATGGTGCAGCTATTGACCGGCCTCCCGTCGAATAAAATGGTGCAGGCACCACATTCACCCTTTTCGCAGCCGCCGCTTTTAATGCTGAGAAAGCCTAATCGGCGGAGTGTATCCAGTAATCGTTCACCCGGAGTGACTTTCAGTGGAAATTCCTGATGATTGATATTCAATGTCACTTTCATCTCAGGCCTCGCTTCCTTTCATCGCGTCGATCCGCTCAAGACAACGCACCACCAGTTTTGGTGCGACCTCCCGACGGTAGGCTGCTGAAGCCCAGGCATCTTCCGCCTCAAAATAGGCATCACGGCAAGCCACATCGGCGCCTGTTCCTTCCGGCCCATCCAAGGCAATGATCGGTGCAGGTCCAAAGCCTCCCAACGCAACCCTTGTCCTGCCGGAACCCCATTGAGTCACTGCCACGATCAAAGTAGGTCGATCCTTTGGAGACCGGGCCACATATTCAAAAACCAGGTTTGGTCGCAAGTCCCATTCCACTTCCGTAAGCAGCACCCCGGGGGATTCCATTTCACGGATCGGGAGCCAATCGCCCATACGGACCTGAACATGGTTCGGTTCCCAGGTCAGGGTGACATCCAACGCCAGCAAAACGGTTGAAAAAGCTGACCGGGCGTCGCTGGTGACCAGCCAGCCGCCCAGGGTGGCCATATTCCGGATGTTTTTACTGACATCCAGACGGATGGCTCGCGTAATCTCCGCGTCCAGGTTGGGGGTTTCCATTAACGCATCCAAACAGGTTGTCGCGCCGACCATTATCTGCTGACCAGCGACCTTAATTTTCTCCAGGCCGGTTGATTGAAGGTCCACCACCCCTTGTAGATCCGTTTGAAAACGGCTTAGGTGCGTCCCGCCGCCCAATGGTCTGAGATTCCCGCCCTTCGCAGATAACAATTCGACAGCTTTCTCAACTGAATCCGGTCGATAATATTCGCCAATCATTTTTCCTCCTCATCCGGGTATACTCGCCATCCCATTTCCTCAAAACTGATCTGATCGAATTTACCCTCAGGCATATCAACCAGGACCAATTTAGCCTCCGCCAATACCTCACCCGCCAGATTTTGAATTTCACTGCGGGCTTCGGATACACGACCCTGACGCTTTCCAGCCCAGCCTTTGGCAACCAGTGGCGTCTCAGTCGGCACCGGCTTACGATAACGGACATTCAATTGAGCCGTCACCATAAAATGCCTGGGGTTATCCATCAGAGACCGACCGCCGGTTTCATCCAGGACGGAGGCGATGATGCCGCCATGGGTAATGCCTGGGTAACCCTGGTAATGGTCAGGAAAGATTATTTCTGATTGGACCTCCCCTGGTCCGGTTTCGTAAAACGCAATGCGTAATCCAACCGGGTTTTCCAATCCGCAGACGAAACACTGTTTTGAGCCGGGTTGTTTTTCTTTCATAATTATTTGGTCGCAAAGGTATCAATCAGGACTTTCACGTTTCCACCAACGGGATACAGGACCGGGCAGGTCGCACCGTTGTCAATATATTCCTGAACTTTTGTCCTAGCCTCTTCCGGGGTGCCGCTGGCGGTGATCCTGTGAATCAGTTCATCCGGCACCAGATATTTTGCTTTTTGAATTTGTTCGTGCGTGGCAGGCCAGCCTAAAATAGACTGGATTTCCTTGACAATCTCCATGGAAACACCCGAAGCTTTCGCAATATGCGGCTGTTGAGCCAAATACTGGGTCAGCAATTCGCGGGTGGTATCCCGTGCCTTGTCGCCGTCCTCGTCAACCGAACAAACAACCAGTTGCGGCCGGTCGAGGTCATCCAATGTCCGCCCCGATTCCTTCAGCCCCACTTGCAGGCTGTCAAGGGCTCTTTCGTTATATTGAGGCGGGACACAGTAATTCAGCAATGCGCCGTCCGCAATTCTTCCCGTCAATTCCAGCATTTTGGGGCCGGTGGCACCGACATAGATCGGAACGTTGCGAGGTTCCCGTCGTCCGTGAACCACGTCCAGTTCAATCCCCTTTACATGGACAAATTCACCATCGAAGGTCACCCTTTCCATGTTCAGCAACCGACGCATCACCAGGACGGTCTCTTCCATGGCTGCCATGGGGTTCTTGCGGTCGATCCCCACATTGGAAGCCAACGGGTCCCACCATGCGCCAATCCCACAAATCATCC
>DPKV01000003.1 GCA_003542325.1 Anaerolineaceae bacterium | reverse complement strand
CACTGCTGAGTCCTGCGCTCACCGATGCCGAACTGGAACAGGGCTGCGCTACTGCGGCGAAGTATCCGGCCGCATCGGTCTGCGTCAAACCCTGCCATGTCCGCCAGGCCGCAGAGTTGCTTGCAGGGACCGATGTTGCCGTCGGCGCCGTCATTGGCTTCCCGCATGGCAATTCCACCACGGCGATCAAAGCTGCTGAAGCTGAACAGGTGATCGCGGATGGCGCTGTGGAAGTGGACATGGTCGTCAATATCGGCAAGGTCCTCAGTGAAGATTGGGCCTTTGTGACCAAAGAGATCCTCGCACTGGTGAGCATCACAAAAGAGCATGGCGCACTCCTGAAGGTCATTTTTGAGAACGACCTGCTGCCCGATGATAAATACAAAATCCGTTTATGTAAAATCTGCAGCGAAGCTGGCGTCGATTTTGTTAAGACCTCCACGGGCTATAACTACGTGAAAGGTCCGGATGGAAAATATTCTTACCAGGGCGCAACTCTCCATGACCTGCAATTAATGCGGGATCAAACTGCCCCGGAAGTCCAGGTCAAGGCTGCCGGGAAATCCGGAACTCTGGAAACCGTTTTGAAACTCCGTGAGATCGGTGTCACACGGACCGGAACAGCACAGACCGTTCAGCTATTTCAGGAGGCTGTTGAAGCCTTTGGAGTCACGTTACCGGACTTAAAGATTTAAATTGACATACTGCAAGGGACTTGATAAAACAATGTTTATCAAATATTAACATTAATTAACAATTAAAGGTCTTGATGGCTATAATTCGAGATCAGCAATTGACCCACTTAATAATATTTGTAGAGATGTGTAAAAGGAGGTGAGATCCTGACCTATCGTTTTAGACCGAACCAATTTTTTGCTCGTCCGATAAACCACAATAATAGGAGAAAAGAATGAAGAACTATCAAAAGATTTTTGCTGTATTGGCACTGATTGCTCTGTCAGCCGGTATGCTGACAGCCTGCAAAGGTGCTGAAGAAGAGACTGGCGCGCCTTTCACAATTGGTATCTCCAATCCCTTCATCACCAGCGAATACCGAACCCAGATGATTGATGAGCTGATCGCCACCAATGCCGAATACATGGAACAAGGCCTCACCACCGAATTGGTGATTGAGAGCTTCAATACCGACGTAGCCGGCCAGATCGAACAGATCGAGAACCTGATGAACCAGGGCGTGGATGCAATCCTCTGCAATCCCGGTGATGCAGTCGGCCTGAATCAGATTCTGGAAGAAGCTGTTCAACAAGGTATCCTTGTCATGTCCATTGACCAGGAAATCGAGGCTGAAGGCGTGATCAACGTGGGTCATGACCAATATGAGTGGGCTTCCATCAGTGCACAATGGTTTGCCGAAAAACTGCAGGAAGGCGATGTGGTATTGATCGAAGGCTTCATCGGCCACCCCGCGAACGATCTCCGCATGTCAGCCGTTTACGATGCTTTCGAACCTTATCCCGGCATCAATGTTCTGGCCAGCGAATCCGGCTCATGGGACGAGGCGACCGGTCAGCAGGTTATGTCTAACTTCCTGGCTGCCTACCCCAACCTGAACGGTTACTGGACCCAGGATGGTATGGCTATCGGCGCTCTCGAGGCTGTAATCGCTGCCGATCCTGACACAATGCCCCTGGGTGTTGGCGAAGCCCGCGTGAAATTCCTGAAACTCTGGAAGGAAATGCTTGATGCAAATCCTGATTTCGAGACCATCGCTGTCGCGAATGCCCCTGGTGTGAACTCGACCGCTCTGCGGATCGCTGTTGAATTGCTGCAGGGTCGTAAACTTGACGAATCCAAACTCGGCGGCCAATTCGGCTACCAGATCGTTATCCCGATCCCTGTCGTTGTGACCCCGGAAAACTTTGATGAGATGTACACCGAATATGTTGTCGACGGTGGTTATCCGGACTCCTATTTGATGTCCGGCATCATGACCGAAGAAGAGATCCAGCAATTCCTCTTGCCGTAATCCCGGTCAAAATATAATATTGTGGAGGTTCTCTGGGATTCCAGGGGACCTCCACTTTAGCAAGTCTTCCCTCTTTCAAGATTGATTCGCAGAAATTAGCGATGATGAATATGGCAAAGTGGTATCAATGAACGAAATCTGCCTTAAGACACACCAAATCGAAAAACATTTTGGGGGCGTTATCGCTCTGCGGGATGGTTCCATCGATATCCGGGCGGGTGAGGTGTTGGCTCTGGTCGGCTCAAACGGGAGCGGTAAAAGCACCCTGACCAAAATCGTTACCGGTGTCCTCTCACAGGATAACGGGGCCATCATATACCAGGATTCCCAGGTTGAATTTACCAACCCTATGGCAGCCCAGAAAGCCGGTGTGATAGCGGTTTACCAGGAACTGAGCCTGGTACCCTCCCTGACCGTTGCACAAAACATCTGGCTGGCCAATGAACCTCGGGACAAATCCGGCTTCATCGACGACCGGAAAATGAACCTGTTGACCGCAGACCTTTTGAAATTATTTGAAGGGACTTATCAACCCAGCCTGCATCCGGAGGCTTATCTTCGAGAGTTGCCTCCCGACGAGCGGCAAATTGTAGAGATCCTGAAAGCCTACAGCCGTGATCCGGAGGTCCTGATCCTGGATGAGGCTACCGCAAGCCTTGACAGCAAACAGGTCAATTGTCTTTATGACCTGATTCAACTATTGAAAAGCAAGAACAAGGGTTTGGTCTTCGTCTCGCATCGGATGGATGAAATCTTCCGTTTTGCAGACAGGGCTGTCGTCCTCAGGAACGGACAGACGGTTGGTGAAGTGGTCATCACGGAAACCAGCGAAGACGAAATCGTCAATATGATGATCGGCAGTGATGAAGGTCTGATCCGGGATCATGGTCGAAAGAGTAAAGACAACCATAAGGAGACAATCCTGGTGGTTGAAAACCTTGGCAATGACCGCCTGGTGGATGTCAATTTTTCCGTCACAAAAGGTGAATTGGTAGGCATCGGCGGTCTGCGCGGGCAGGGTCAAAGCACCCTCCTGCATTCTCTCTTCGGAGATGATTATCACACCGGTAGTATCATCATTGAGGGAGAATCGCTTAAATTTGACCACCCCAAGGAAGCCATGGAAAATGGCATTGCCCTAATCCCTGGCGATCGGGCAACCGAAGGCCTCCTGCTCATGCGGTCCATCCTGGAGAACTTCCATCTCCCAAACTGGAAAAAATACGCCAGCCCCATCCTCAAAATGAAGAAAGCCAGAAGGGATGCCGCCCAGGTCGGTGATCAACTGAACCTGATAATGGAATCGCTTGACTCACCGGTCAGCAACCTTTCCGGCGGCAACGCCCAGAAAGTGGTCATTGGAAAATGGCTCCTGAGAGACCCAAAGATCCTTCTGCTGGACGACCCCACAAAAGGGGTTGATGTGGGTACAAAAGCGGAATTTTACCGGTTATTGCGGCAGCTCCAGGAAAAAGGGACCACCATTCTGCTCTACAGCTCGGATGAACAGGAATTATTGGACCTCTGCGAGCGTGTTCTAGTTATGCAGGATGGAACGATCAAAGCCGATCTCACCGGTAAGGAACTGACGGAATCCAACCTGGTTTACTTCAGCATGGGTGCGTCAACCAATCACAACAACCACGAGGTAAGTTGGCATGCCTGATAATCGAAACTCAAAACTCACCCGCTGGTGGAATAACCTGAATGTCAAGCATTCTTTGGGCCTTTCGCTGATCCTGTTGGTTTCATCAACGATAATCAGTTTTGCACTGCAACCGAACGTATTCCAGGAGGGAACCATCCAGCGTGTGATGACCAGTAACTTCCGTACCTGGCTGCCGGTCATTCTGGTGACCATCGGTCAGGCGATCGTCATTCTGGGTGGCGGATTGGACCTGTCAAACGGTGCCATTGTCTCAGTCGGGAATGTCATCCTGGCCCTGACCGTGACCACAACCGATGAGCCTGGCAAGAACATCCTGATGATCCTGGTTGTCCTTGGATTTGGAATCGCTGCCGGACTTCTGAATGGCTTTTTCACGTCCTATCTTGGATTGCAGCCGGTGATCATCACCTTCGCCTCCAGTTTTGTCTACAGCGGCCTCGCCCTTCTCCTTCTCCCCTCCCCCGGCGGCGCCATCCCCCGGGATTACACCAACGCCTACCGCAATACCTCACTCATCGGTATCCCGATCTCTTTGATTGTCATCATTGTTTTCGTGCTGATCTGGGAGTTTTTCCGCCGTAGAAAGTACGGAAGGTTCCTCTTCGCGGTTGGTGGAAACTCAAAAGCAGCTTATACCACCGGCGTTCCGGTCACCTGGGTCAAGATCTCTACCTATATGATCTCCGGCCTAATGGCCTCCCTCGCTGCGATCAGCTACACCCTCCTGACCGGGTCAGGGCTATCATCCAGTGGAGATGATATGACCCTGGCATCCGTGACCGGTTCGGTCCTGGGTGGAATCTCCATGAGCGGCGGTGCAGGCTCCGTCCTCGGCGCAGTGTTTGGCGGGATTGTCCTTGGTAATATCCGAAACATTATTTCCAGCCTTAAGTTGGACTCCTGGTGGCGGACATTGGTAAACGCCCTTGTGATCGTTCTCGTTCTGGCTGGGCCCGGCACAATCAATTTGATCCGCAGGAAGAAGAAGTAACATGACCGAAACCACTCCCAATAACACGCAGATCATTTCAAAGAAAAAGAAATTCCGCATCTCGCCGCCGGTTGCGGCGCTCCTGATCGCTCTGGTGCTGTTCCTCCTCAGCGGTTTGCTTCCCAATGGATTCAATGACTGGGCTTCCGCAGCCCGGCAGGGATTAAACATCCTCCGGCTGGCTTCCTTCATCGCCATCATCGGAGCAGGACAAACCCTGGTCATCATCAGCGGCGGTGAAGGGATTGACCTTTCAGCCGGGTCCCTGGTGACCGTCGGTGCCATGCTGACCTACGTCCTGATCAACGGTAACAACAACCTGATCTTACCGGTTCTGCTCCTGGTCCTTGCCACCGGCGCATTCGTCGGGTTGATCAACGGACTCGGGATCATGTATTTGAAAATCTCACCCTTCGTGATGACACTGGGAATGGCCGGTGTGGTCCAGGGTGCGATCATTCTGCTGACAAAGGGTTACTACGACGGAAAAGTGCCCCCAATTATGACCCGGATCATCGCCCGTGACCTTGT
>DPKV01000199.1 GCA_003542325.1 Anaerolineaceae bacterium | reverse complement strand
GTGACGATCAAAGAAGCGGATTATCCCCCTGAAACCTATCACCTGGTAGGACGTAATGAGGCCAACCCGCGGGAAGGTAGGATTTCACATGCATCGCCCATTGGGCAGGCGTTATTAGGGCACCGGGTTGGGGAGACCGTTGTAGCACAGCTTCCGAATGGAAACACAGTTAAACTTGAAATCCTAAAGATAGAATAATTCACCTCGAAAATAAAAAAATCCACTGGGAAAGCGCCAGTGGATTTTTCTTTCTTTAATACACCATGACTTCATTTGAAGTTTGGAGAAATATCATTGATCCAGCTTGAGGTTATAACCAATAGTTACGGCAATCCATCGATGGAGACGATTTTACCCAGCAGATTATCCCTTGTAACCGGTCCAAACTGGCGGCTGTCTATACTATCCTGATAATTATCACCTATAACAAAATATTCATCTTCTCCAAGGACGTATACAACCTCGATCTCCGCGTCACTGGTATATGGGGCCAATATAATATCATTTCTCAAGACCAAACCATTTTTCAGGTTGATAACATCACCCGGCAGACCAATAACCCTCTTAATAACCTCGCCTTGATCCTCTTGCTTGATGACAATAATGTCGTCATACCTCACTTTATTTGCACATCTTGTCATAAGCAGAGCCTGACCATCATGATATTTTGGGGCCATTGAAAACCCGGAAACAATGATGATTTTGAACGCTCCCAGAAAAACAATGGTTACGCCAAGGAAAATGACGGCCCAAATCAAATGTGCAGATGGCTTTTTGCGCACTGGGTCACCTGTGGGTCATGGCTAACAACAACAATGGTCTTTCCTTCCTCGTTAAGATCCTGGAGGATGCGCATGACATAGTCCCGGTTATCCTCGTCCAGGCTGCCGGTCGGTTCATCCGCCAGAATGATGCCGGGCGACTTGATCAGAATCTTGGCCAGTGCCACCCGTTGCTGTTCTCCCCCGCTGAGGGTAAAGACTTTTTTGGATTCAAAACCCGCCAACCCTAACTTCTCCAGCGCGTCTGCGATGGCTTCTCGTTCTTCCTTTTTTGAAAGCTTCTTGAATCGGGTCACAATTCTGACGTTTTCAAAAACCGATTCGGCGTCAATCAGGCCATAATTCTGGAACAAATAGGAAATGTCATATCGCCGCAACAAGTTGGATGTTCGGGAGGAGAATTTTGGGTTTTCATGGCCTCGAATGTTGACCGACCCTGAATCAGGCACATCCAGCATCCCCATTATATTTAACAATGTCGTTTTCCCCGCTCCGCTCACCCCCATGATGGACAGGAAGTCACCTTGGTGGACCTCCAATGAGAAGTCATCAAACAGGATTTTGTCTCCAAAGCGTTTGTCGATCTTTTTGAGAATGATTTCCGATGTCATTATTCTGCCCCTTTCACAATTTGATACAGGTTTCGTTTAGCAAGTTTATTGGCGGTTAACACCGTGATGAGTAATTCCAGCCCGATTGCCCCCAAGAGCAGGATATAGTTCACCGTTATGGAAGACATCCTGGCGGCCATGACAATGACCGTAATGGTCAACAGGTAAGACAAACCGATCATCAAGAAGTGGGCCCGCATATAACCCATGATCGTCGCCCCCTCTATCAGAGAGCAGGCAATCTTTTGTTTGTTGATCTCACAGTATAAATCGACGGAGAAAAGGATCAGGCTGACCACTCCCAGCAAAAAGAAAGCCGATTGGGTGAGATACAGCCGCAAAGATGATAGTTGAAATGCCGTCCATTCGTTGAATCTATCCGTGACATAGGGGGTCTTTGGGCTGACCGGGGCGATGCCGGATTGCGCCAAAATTGGCAGCAGTTCCTGGTAAGGATCGTCGGTATAGGTTTTTAGAAAATATTCTCCCTGCGAACAGTAACTTTCGATATATGCACCTGAATACGGCAAGCTCTCATCAAATATGAGGATCACCGGTTGATCGACCCTGCCAAGTGAATCGCTCCCGACGCCTGGGTTATAGCTGAATATCTCAGATTTCATCCCCTCATATTCTATGAAATTCACTTCCATCCCATACCAGAGGTCAATATATTCAATATATTTTTCTTTTTCATCCAACTTGGAGGAAGGGATCAGGATATTATATTTTATTTCGGAAAACGACTCTGGACTTATGGATGCCCCCGAAACATCATATATCGGATTGAGTTTCAGGTAATTCTGGTTGATGGTGATAAAATCCTGACCAAGATCAATGCTGAGGTTGCTGCCGGTCGTTACATCATAAGAATAATTGCTCGCCTCAATAAGAACGCCCTCATAATCTTCAACGGTAAGATGATAAAAGGCGAGGTAATTCTTTTCAGGATCGGATAAGGAAGCATTGCTTACATTAATTGGAATGGTAACGTAGTTCTCGATCCTATCGCTGATCGTTTCCAGTGTGCGGATTGAATGGATCACGCTGAAAATATCCCGAATCCCGATGCTCAGACTATATAGCAAAAAAACAAGAAACACGATCTTGCCAAGCAGGGTTGTCAGATACATGCCCTTTTTAGGGACTTTGCCCTTAACATATTCCGCATCATTCTGAAAAAGCACAACGAGCGCGGCAAATACACCACCGACAATCAAAATACCGATCAAATATATCAGGTAGCACAGGTAGAACAGAAAGAATTGAATAAAAGTAATCCGGAAGATAACGGCGGCGATCAGAAGCGTCCCCCCAATGATTGTCAATAAACTCAGCAGAGCCCACCTTTGATTTTTCCGGATCTCGTTCCCGAGGATCTGAACCGTTCCATAACCCTCCATTTTCATCAGAACGTTTTGTTTCCCGTTGGCTAAGCTGGAAAACATAGCGCTGACCACAAACATAAAAGCCGGGAGAAGAATATACACCGCCGGACTTAGCTGCTGCGTATATATGGTTAAACCGGTGTCGATTTGTACGAGGTATCCCAAACTTTGGATGGCTGACGCAATTTCCTGGGTCTTCGAGGTCATAACCAGGTAATTGGCCTTCGAAAGGTCATACGCCTCGGCGTCATACCAATTATGGAAACTGATGCTCTGGTATTTATCTGGAAGTTTCAACTGGGATCCAGAGCACAGGTCAAGATCGGAGGTAGCGCTGCATGAACCCTGCTGAGGTAGCACAAGCTCAACCATCACGGGGATGGAAATAAAATCCGTTGTATGGTTGGTCTTGAAATAGACGTAATGATCCTTTTCCCCTGAAACGTCGATATAACGAACCATGATATCCTGGTTGAGGGTTTCAAGTGTCCGATCGATCTGCATCAAAAACACTGTCGCATCAACTGTCTGAGGCTTTTCAATGGAAATCACGGTTTTATCCCCTTCAACCGTTTCCAGTGCAGAAAAGGCAAAGTTGACCCCCGCCAGGGCGGATAAGGATATCGTGAGAACCCAGAAACATAAAATCATTAGTTTCCTCATAAAATTCCTCCCATATAATTACAATCCGGAATGAAACAACGTTGATTGAAAAAGAGGCTGACAAAAATCAACAAAAGAATATTGTAA
>DPKV01000251.1 GCA_003542325.1 Anaerolineaceae bacterium | reverse complement strand
AAAATAACTAGCCCCAACTAAAAGGAGGTGCTGTATCCATCAATTATCATTTCAAACACCTATTTCAAGCAAATTCTAAACCATTAGAAGGAGTAAAAGAATGAAAAAAGCACGCTTAATTGTTTTGACTATGTTGGTCATCATCCCCTTGCTGGTGACCTCATGTGTCTCCCAGGTTACTGAGGAGCCTGTCGTTGAGACAGAAGCCCCGGTAGCTGAAGAAACCGAAGCAGTCGTCGAAGAGACAACCGAACTTGGACCGGTTTTGAAAATTGGCCAGATCGGTATGATGTCCGGCTCCATGGCTCTCTACGGCTTGCAGCAGCAACGCGGTTTCATGATGGGCCTGGAATATATGTCCGGTGGTCAGATGGACGAAGAAGGCCGCTACATCATCGCCAACCGCCCTGTTGAAGTCATTGTCAAAGATGACGAAGGCGATCCAGAGAAAGCCGTTGCCCTTGCTCTCGAACTGATCGAGAAAGACGGCGTGGAATTGCTCCAGGGCCCCGTTTCCTCGGCCAGCGCGATTGCCCTGACCCAGGTTGCACTCGAGAACGAGATCATCCTCATGGTTGACCCGGCTGCTTCCTACTTTACCACTGGCGCTTATTTCAACCCCTATGTTTTCCGGACCGCCCGCACCAGCTTTGATGACACCCTGATCGTTGCCAAGTACTTGATTGAGAACGTTGGCCCCACCTTCGCTCACATTGGTGTGGATAACGCTTTCGGCCAGGGCTCCGGCGCGGCTCTCAAGTATTCCGTTGAGAAATTTGGCGGCGAATTGGTCGCTGATATCTATGTCCCCTTTGAGACTACAGACTTCACTGCCTACATTCAGCAGGCTATGGATAGCGGCGCTGAGAACCTGTTCCTGACCTGGTCCGGCACGGGTTATATCACTCTTTTCCAGGGTTTGGCTGATATGGGCGCACTTGATGTCATGACCGTTGGTACCGGTTATGGTGACAACGCCTCCTTCACGGCAGTCTTTGGCGAGGATGTGTTAAACCAGGTTGGTCTGAATGTTTATCATTACACCGTTCCTGACAATGCGGTCAACGACTGGCTGGTTGAAAACCATTTCGAAACCTATAAAGACGAAGCCGATGCCGCTATCAATGCCTATCCTGATCTCTTCACGGCAGGTGGAATGGCCTCGGCCATTGCCCTGGCAACCGCACTTGAGGCGACCGGTGGCGACACCAGTGGTGATGCAATGATTGCTGCTCTTGAGGACCTGACCTTTGAAGGCCCCAAGGGTACCTATCACATCCGCCCCGAAGATCATGTCTGTGAACAACCGATGAACATTCTCCGCCTGGTCAATCTGGATCCTGACCTGGACGACGATGGGATCAATGAGTACGAGTTCTTTGAGACAGTCTATGTTTCCGCTTACGATGAACTTGGTGTTCCTTGCACCCTGGCCGGAGACTATGCCGAACGTTGCGGCGATCTGCCTTTAGTTCCTGTAGAATAACCTTTACTGGTTGAGTAACCAGGGGGAGGGACTTTAGTCCCTTCCCCTGGAATTCGCTGAAAGTGGATCTGCTGAAATTCAGAAATTGAATCAATGTTTGGGTTATAAAATTTTATTATTTGAGGTAATTAACGTAAAATGTGGTAGCGGAATCATTTTTTTATTTGAGCCAAACTATCCAAACGAAATGAAGAGAAAAATCTATGAGCAATGAAATTATTCTGGAAGCAGTCAATTTATCAAAGGTGTTTGGTGGATTAGTCGCTGTTGATAATGTCAGTATCCAGATCAAAAAACAGACTCTCCATGCGATCATTGGACCTAACGGAGCGGGAAAGACAACGCTGTTCAATATGCTGAGTGGTGTTATGCCGCCAACTTCAGGACGGGTTCTATATAAAGACCAGGATATTACCCATCTCTCACCTCAGAAGCGAGCCCATCTGGGAATTGGCAGGTCCTATCAAATCACGAACATCTTTGAAAATCTGACCGTGTTGGAAAACATCCGCCTGGGCGCTCAGGCAATGGGGAAGGATAATTTCAAACTCTTCCATAGAGTTGATCATTACACGGGCTATATTGAGAAAGCAGAAGAAGTTATCGCTACCGTTGGCTTGTCCGGCAGAGAAATGGTTCTGGCGAGGAATTTGCCCCACGGTGAGAAGCGCAAACTGGAATTGGGGATTATGCTCGCCTGCGATCCGGAATTGCTCCTTTTTGATGAACCGACCGCGGGTATGTCCTCGGAGCAAGTGCCTGAATTGATTAAGATCATTAATCAGGTCGTACAGGAAAATGACAGGACGGCTATTTTGGTAGAGCACCGCATGGATATGGTCATGTCCATCTCCGATGTGATCACTGTTATGAACCAGGGGCGGGTGCTTGCCGAAGGTAGTCCACATGAAATCGCGACCAATCCTCTGGTCCAGACGGCCTACCTTGGTGACCTTTATGGAGAGTTAGCATGAGCGAAATGAATTCATCAACCGACCTGCTCGTCGTTGATAACATCCAGACCTTTATTGGACAGTTCCATATCCTTGAAGGTGTTTCCCTTTCCGTACCGAGAGGGTCGATCACGGTTGTCCTGGGACGGAATGGCGCAGGCAAGACCACGACATTGAAGTCGATTTTGGGCCTTACACCACCCCGCGAAGGTAAAGTGGTCTTTGATGGCATGGAAATTCAGGGCAAGCGCGCTTATAACATCGCAAACCTTGGGATCGGCTATGTGCCTGAGCATCGGGCAATTTTCCGGGCATTATCGGTCATGGAAAATCTAAAACTTGCAGAACGGAAAAAAGGCGATTTCGATCGGCATTCCGAGTTTATTTTTAACCTTTTCCCTGACTTAAAACGCCTATATAAATTACCAGGTAACCATCTTTCGGGTGGCCAGCAACAAATGCTGGCTGTGGCCCGGGCATTGGTCCCGGAAAACAAGCTTTTACTCATTGATGAGCCAAGCGAAGGTCTTGCGCCTATCCTGATCCAGCAGATGATGGAAGCCATTCGGATTCTCAGTGAGTCCACCACCATCCTGTTGGTGGAACAGAACTTTATCATGGCCAGTCAATTGGCAGAGCGGTATACCATCATTGACGATGGGAAGAGCGTGCGCTCAGGCAGAATGCAGGAACTCGTTAATGATACGGAATTAATCCATCACTATCTGGGTGCCAGTATTAAAACCCGAAACGAATTGGAGGCACTCTATGAATCCAAAGGTTAAGAAACTTCTGATTACAGTCGTTATCATTCTGGTTACTCTGGGTGTTATTGCCTTGCTGTACATTTCAGCAGGAAAAGAAACCTTTATCCGAACAGCGCTTTCAGGATTGACACTGGGATCCCTTTTCTTTCTGGTTGCAGGCGGCCTGACCCTGATTTTCGGTTTGATGGATGTACTGAACTTTGCCCATGGATCCATGTTCATGTTGGGCGCTTATATTGGTTGGCAGCTTTATACAAACCCAACTTTTATATTCGGCTTACTCCCACAAATTCTCGCTTTTGCAGCAGGTGTGTTGCTCATACCGACCATTAAACCCTATCAGATCGGTTGGAAAATATCCGAGAAATGGGTAAAGGCCCTCCCGAAAATTGGGTATTTCCTGGCATTAGTGATCGCCGTGGTGAGTTTCATCGGATTTGATATCATGGGGTTGGCTGACACCGCCATGGTCGCCGTGACGACCGCAACAGCAGGGAACCCGCTGGCGGAGATAAGCGTTCAGGAACCCCTGGTGCAGTATTGGTTCCGGCCTGTATTGATGCTGTTCAGCGGCGCCTTGATTGCATTTGCATCTTCGAAACCTGGTAATAAAACGGAGTTCGCTCCCAGGGAAAAGTTGTTCCCTAAGGTATTGATCCCCATTGGTTTGTTTGTTTTCGCAGTAATTGCGACTCTTATCCGGGAATCAGCCCCGATCGCAATCTTATTGATGAATGGCAATTGGCGATTCGTGATTGCGCTCCTGGTATCCATTCTATTTGGCTTTGTTTTTGGCGCCGTCGTTGAAATTACACTGATCCGACCCTTATATGCCCGTCCAACGTTTATCATTATCCTAACCCTGGGCCTGAGCTACGTGATCCGGGAGATGGTTCAATTGCTCTGGGATCCCCTGGCTTATCAGATGGTCAGGCCGCCGCAGTTTGCCCAATCCGGAAGGGCCATGTCCTTGCTGGAATGGCTGCAAAACGGTAGCGCGACGATTGATATCGCTGGTGTTATCTTCCCGACGTACCGGTTGTTTGTGATTGCGTTGGGGATCGTCATGTTCATTTTCATCACCGTTCTGATGACGAAGACCCGCCTGGGAATGATCATCCGGGCTGGTGTTCAGGATCCTCAGATGGTGGAAGCGCTTGGGATCAATGTGAAATCCGTTTTTACGATGGTTTTTGCGCTGGGAATCGCAATGGCGGCATTGGGTGGGATTGGNNTCCCTTCCTGCCAATTCAGCCGATTATGGGCGATCAGTACCAAACGCAAGGTTTGATCACAGTCGTGATTGGCGGGATGGGCAGCTATGTGGGTGCTTTTGTCGGCGCTATAATTCTGGGCATGGCACGTGCATTCGGTGATTATTTCGCTTTGAAGTATTCCCTCTCCACAGCAGTTGCTGAAGCCTCCACTGTAATCATCATGATCATCGTCCTCCTTGCCAGGCCTCAGGGTCTGTTTGGGAAGAAGGAGTAAGAGTAAAATGACGGAAAGAACGATTCCCAACAAACGCAGCTTCTTCTTTGGCCTAAAACGAGAACGACCATTTCTGATCCTGATCGCTTTATTTATTGCTTTCCCCTTTGTGATGAACCTTGTCACAGGGACGGGGCTGAATGAAGGGATTACCAAGTTCTGGCAGGGTCAGTTAATTACTTTCTTCGTGATGGCTGTTCTTGCAATGAGTTATGATCTCCTTATTGGTTATGGCGGTATCCTCTCCTTTGGACATGCGGCTTCATTCGGTGGGGGAGCCTACGCCTTTGCGCTATTAATGAAACATTGGGCGCCGAATTTCATGGATACCTATCGAATAACAATTGGTAGTGTGGATATTACTCAAATATTGGTCCTGCTGTTTGTATTCTTGATCGTGTTTTTAGTATCCGTTTCAATCGGCTTAATATTTGCGGCAACCTCCATTCGCCTAA
The DNA here is from genome assembly GCA_003542325.1 of Anaerolineaceae bacterium. Taxonomy (GTDB): domain Bacteria; phylum Chloroflexota; class Anaerolineae; order Anaerolineales; family Anaerolineaceae; genus Brevifilum. Next base: position 3,310 of record DPKV01000251.1, on the reverse strand, counting down.
GCGGTACTTATTTTGCCATGTTGACTCTGGCTATCAGCCAGGCTTTTTACATCCTGATCAAATCCACCGACCTGCATCAATGGACGGGTGCCGATGAGGGCCTGCACGGTGTTCCTGTGCCGGTCTGGTTGAATCCGACCCAGAACCGGCTGACGGTCTATTTTATTGCCCTCGCTTTCCTGCTCCTTTCTTATTTAGTTATGCGGCGTATCACCAATTCTCCCACAGGTCGGGTGATCATCGCGAACCGGGAAAATGAAGACCGGATGCGCATGATTGGGTATAATCCCGTGACTTACCGTACCATTGCCTTTGTCATTGCCTCGGTGTTTGCTGGATTTGCAGGTGCGTTGTATGCAATTTGGAATACCAGCGCTTCACCCACAACGATTTCGGTTGTTACGACTGTGGATGCCCTTATTATGACCATCATGGGCGGTATGGGCACGTTGATAGGTCCTGTGATCGGTGCGGGGATCAGTCAGGTCATCCAGCAATTCTTCTATACCTGGTTTGGCGCACGCTGGCCCCTGGTTTTTGGCTTGATCTTCATTCTGATTGTGATGTTCTTCCCCTATGGGATTGTGGGGACCTGGCAGTTGAAGAAAGCGAACCGACAGGAAGGATGGCTTCGGTTTAAAAAGCTTTTTCTCAGGGATCATAAGAAAGAGGAAATCGCAGAGGTTGAAGAAGAATAACATTTACCAAGCTCATAGAACAGCATCCTTCATGCGGCTTCAGGCATGAGGGGTGCTTTTTGTTTCTTACCTATCGAAAAGGGACCAGCATTTTACTCTCTTGTTAAGTGGATAATAAAATAATTATAACCTTTTCGTATAGGCATTAATAATATCTCGATTATTACGATATTATCACGCTCAATAAAAGATGAGGCGGCGGAGTGATATACTTGTCCAGAGGAGCCAACATGAAAATATTAACTGAACAACAGGAAGACCTGTTACGATCTGAACGCACTTTTCTCAATGACCTGCGGGTTAAATTAAACGAATTCAACGGTTCAAAATCAGACCTGGACAACTTAGGAAAGGCTATTTCTCAACTTGATGATCTGTTTTTGCTGGTAATTGTGGGAGAGTTCAACGCAGGCAAAACCGCGGTGATTAACGCGCTATTGGGAGATAAATTCCTTAAAGAGGGGATTACCCCAACCACGTCTCAAATTAATATCCTTCGTTACGGAAAGGATGAGGACCACAGGCTGGTTTCTGAGAACCAGGAATTGATATTGTTACCCATTGATCTGCTTTCCGAAGTCAGCATTGTTGATACCCCGGGAACAAATGCCATCTTACGCGAACATGAAGAATTAACCAAGCAATTCATTCCGCAAGCCGATATTGTATTGTTTATTACCTCCGTTGACCGGCCTTTTACCGAAAGTGAACGGCAGTTTATGCAGCAGATCAAGGATTGGGGTAAAAAGGTCGTCATCCTGTTAAATAAAACAGATATCCTGCAAAATGAGGAGGAGTTAGGTCAGGTAAACGCATTCGTGGAAGAAAACGCCCGGGCTTTGTTAGGCACGGTGCCGGAAATCTTCGCGGTGAGCGCTCGTCTAGCCTTGCGCGCCAAAAACGGAGAACCTGACCTTTGGGAGAGCAGTGGATTTGGCGCCCTTGAGAATTTCATCAAGAATACGCTCGACCAGAAGAGTCAGATGCGTCTTAAATTTCTTAATCCATTAGGCGTCAGCGCTCATATCATTGATAAAATCACCGTGGCTGCACAGGCTCAGAGGGAAGTCCTTGAAAAGGACACTGGTTTACTGCAAAACGTTTCCCACCAGTTGGAAATTTATAGAACGGATAAGGGAAAAGAATTCTCCTTGAGAATGGCAGAAGTGGAACATATCTTTTATGAGATGGAACAACGCGGGGATATGTTCTTCGAGGATCGTTTCCGGTTGGTACGATTGCTGGATTTGATCAAAAAAGAACGTTTGCACGACGATTTCAAGCAGGAAGTGGTCGCAAATGTACCTCAGCAGGTTGAGGATAAGGTTATCGGCCTTATCGATTGGCTGGTGGATTCGGACCTGCGGCAGTGGAAATCAATTACTGATTATCTTGCCGATCGTCAACGGGAACATAAGGACAATATCATCAGCGATGGGTTCAATAATAATTTCTTAGTCGACCGCAGCCATCTTTTGGAAGCCATTCGAAAAGAAGCGGATAAGGTCGTCAAGACTTATGATAAACATCTGAGAACGGAAAAGATCGCTCTGGACGCTCAAAATGCGGTGGCCGCTTCACTCGCAGTGGAAATTGGTGCGGTCGGTTTGGGCACATTGATTACGGCTTTAGCGACAACAATGGCCGCTGATATTACCGGCATTGTGGCAGCCAGCGTGGTTGCTGTGCTGGGATTGTTCATTATTCCCGCCCAACGGCGTAAAGCGAAGCGTGAACTGCATGAAAGAATGTTGGACATGCGGAATGGATTGATCAAGTCCTTGCAGGAGGAATTCGAGAAAGAGATGAAACAAAGCCTGGAAAGGATTGAGGAAGCCATTGCACCTTACTCACGGTTCATCAGGTCCGAAACAGCCCATACAGATGCCGTAATGGACACCATGGAGACCGCGAAAACGGAAATCGAGCGTCTGAGGACAACGATTGAAAGCTGGTAATGCCAGCAATTGAAAGAAACGAATATTGATAGTAAAAAAGGCTGCCAATTAGGCAGCCTTCTCTTGAGAGATGCGTTTATTACAGGAATACCATGCCATTAGTTGGCAGGTGTTTATTCATTAATCAATCTAAACCAATCAATCCTTTATACCAAACCCAAAATCCGGTTATAAGGGGAGCTAATTACTACCCTTTAACCGATCCGGCCATCAGCCCACGGACGAAGTAACGCTGGAGCAGGAGGAAGACCATCAGCGGGACAACCATGCTAACGAAAGCCGCTGCGGTCATCAGGTGCCAGTCCTGACCTTTTTCGCCGACCAGAGAAGCCAGGGCAAATGTGAGCACCCGGTTTTTCTCGTTAAGGAAGATCAGAGCTACCAGGTAATCATTCCACAGCCAGAGGAATTGGAAGATCGCAAAGGATGCCAGGGCGGGAACAGACAGCGGCAGAACCAACTGCGTGAAGATCGTGAAGTTCGAAGCACCGTCAATAAACGCGGATTCGAGCAAGTCACGGGGTAGGGTGCTGATGTAGTTGAACAGCAGGTAGGTGGCTAGTGGAAGGCCGAATCCCGTATGTGCCAGCCAGATTCCCAGGAAAGTCCCATTCAAGCCTAGTTTAACATAGTCACTTAATATGGGAACAAGGG
>DPKV01000148.1 GCA_003542325.1 Anaerolineaceae bacterium | reverse complement strand
ATCCCCATTGTTATTGGCTTATTTTTGATTACCGCGACCACCCTGATCCTGGCAATCTTTATTTGGATAAAAAACTCGTCAAGTCGGGCTGCTCTATATTTGGCTATCTGTATCTCGGCCACTGCCATTTACAGCTTTGGCTATGGTATGGAGCTGCTGTCCAATACGCTTAAAGATGCCATGTTTTGGGTTCGGTTCCAACACCTGGGCATTGATATTATTGCTCCCTCCTGGCTGCTTTTTGCCCTGGCTACCACGGGCTTTGAAAAACAAATCACCAGGAAATGGATCATTATCCTTAGCATTATTCCACTGGGCTTGTTCCTTTCGGCTCAGACTTTGGGATGGCTGAACCTTTTCCATCAGAATCCTCGGATGGATATAAGCGGGGCATTTCCAATCTTCACTTATGACCGGAATTTATTCAATTATATTTCGGCCGCTTATTACAGCGTTTGTCTTTTGATCAGTACATCGTTATTCGCACTGATGCTGTTTCGATCATCCAAAGCAGCCCGCCGCCAGGCAATGGTCTATTTACTCGGTTCGATCCCCCCCTGGATAGGTTTGGTGGCTTACAGTTTAGGATCCGTGTATGATTCAACGCCATTCACCCTCGGTATAGGCGGCATCATCCTGGCGATTGGATTCGTTCAACTTCGGATTTTGGATATTCTACCGTTGGCCAGAGACATTGTTTTCGAAAAGTTGTCCACGGGGGTTATGATCATTGATACCGACTATCGAATCATGGACTATAACCCTGCCCTCGAGAAAGTCTTCCCTCACCTGAACTTGAATGTTAAAAATCAATCCGTTTTCGATGTATTCTCGGACTACCCAACGTTATTGAAAACGATCCGCGATCATAATGAGGAACGGATCGAGATGATGATTGAAAACAATGGCTCACCCACATATTACAGAACATCCTTCAACGCCATGCACAACCGGCGTGGAAAACAGATAGGTTTCATTATTAGTTATTACGAGTTCACCAACGAGAAGCACCTCGTGGAGAAGTTGGAGAAACTGGCTGCGCTGGATGGCCTGACAGGGGTCTATAACCGCCCCTACTTCGATCAATATGCCACAAAAGAAATCAACCGGATCAACCGCTATGGCGGTGTGATTTCCATGATCTATCTGGACATTGACCGATTCAAAACAATCAACGACACTTATGGCCACCCCGCCGGCGACCTGGTCCTGACGAAAGTCGCCGAGGCCCTTTCAAATAATATTCGAGAGTCGGATGTGTTAGCTCGGTTTGGCGGAGAAGAATTTGTCATCCTTCTACCTCATACAGATGTCCTTGCGGCAAGAGCATTGGGAGAACGATTGCGTTACGCCCTGGAAAACATGAACCTGGTCTTTGATGGGCAAGATATCCCGGTCAGGGCAAGCTTCGGGATCACCGGATTTACTGCGGGGAACAAATTGGGGCTGGAGACCATCTACCGATTGGCCGACCAGGCGATGTACCATGCCAAGGAACAAGGCGGCAACAGAGTGTGCCTTTGCCTGCACACCGACAGCAATGAGCCGGTTTACATTGATTGACCCCCATAGAAGGGATTTTCCCTGTCATCAGATAAAAATGCGGCGCCCTTAGAGCGCCGCATTTCACGATAAGATTGAAAAATTCAGCTCACTCGATAATCTCGACATTCTGAGCCTGAGGACCCTTTTGACCCTGTGCAACTTCGAACTCTACCCGTTGACCTTCGCGAAGGGTCCGGAAACCCTCAGCATTGATCGCAGAGAAGTGCACGAATACGTCCTTTTCGCCGTTGTCACGGGCGATGAAGCCATAGCCTTTTTCGCCGTTGAACCATTTGACAACGCCAAGTTCTCGTTCTGCCATGCCTGGAAACCTCCTTTTGACCATATTCCTACGTGTCCTGCTAACGTACGTTCCAAACAAGAACAAAACGAGCCTTCTTCTTATTGAACTTCCGTTAACTGCCTTTTTCTAATATACTATGCCTCAGAAATTCCGTCAAATGCTCTTCCAATATTAATTCATAGTAAATTCCGCTATGAGTTAACCAAAGCAGCCTTTGTCAGACCGATTTCTCAGACCATTAATTTCCCTTCTCTTTACTTTCATTTTCAGAAGATGCATTTTTCTTCTGTTGACGATATTTCTTCCCTTCCAACAATTCCACAATCCCAGCCAGCACAAGCATAACCGCGACGCTTTCATCCAGGTTCCCAATAAACGGGAGGTTGTCCGGAAGAAATTCCAGAATACCGGCAGTCGGATTCAATAAATAGATGACTCCGAAGATCGCCAGCAGGAAAACCAACCAGGATGGCCAGCCATATTTCGATAAGGGTTCACTTAATGCCCTGGTAAAACCGGCTTTCTTTTCATCATTTGGGGCAGGTAATTGTTCACTCATTGTCACTCCCAATATTTTATTTATTCCGTCCAAAATGTAGGCAGATGTTCTCTGTAGGTAATGAGATAATCATCCAATATAGCTTGTGCAATGTCAAGGTCCCGCACAACCGGATCCAGAAGCAACGCCTGGAGAGCCAACTGCCTGTCACCCGTGACGACCGCGTCAACAGTCAGATGGCTGACGGTAATTTCCCGTCGAAGTAGTTCGGCAATCCCTTCAGGCATTGGACCCACCGGGATTCCCGTGACTCCGTCCGCATTGACCAGCCCGGGCAGCTCAATGATCGCCCCTTCCGGAAGGTTCGGGATATGCCCCGCGTTGGGAATGTTGACGGCCTCCCAATAAAAGTCACTGTCATTTTGGATGTTTTCAATGATCTCCAACGCCCCTTCACTGGCAGGCGGAATAAATTGTTCAGGGTCCACCCGGTTTTCGGTGGCCTTATCCAGTTCCACCCAATTATCTTCCCGTCCCTGGCTGTGGATCTGCCATTCATAGAGTTCCAGTTCGTATTTCTCCCAGGGTTTCGTCTGGGGGTCGCTGACCCAAGGCAGGTATTCACAAAGGTGTTCGTCACCCGGAATAGGAAACAGGCCAAAGGCGTTGAAAACACGCCTGGTGAGCGGCTCGAATGCTTCAGGTAACGACTCCCATCGATTCCTAAAAAGGGGATAAAGATCTTCGCCAGTTTGACGGTCTCGGACAGCCAGCATCCAGGTGAAATGGTTCACACCGGCAGCGGTAATCTTGATTTTCTTTTGAGCCTGGATGGATGTGATTCCCATCGCGGGGGAATATTTCGGGCTGGCATGGGTGCTGATGAACTGCTCCGGTACGATAATATCCAGTTCCTTCTGGAGGGCCTTCCCCACCATGGCATACCCCGCGCCAAGCTGGTGACACAGTCCCACGACCTTGATCTTGCTGTGCCGGTGAATGGCAGCACAGACCCGCTGCATGGGGTTGGTGAAATTGATAAACCATGCTTCCGGGCAGTGTTTTTCCATATCCCAGGCAATCTCAAGGATGGGCATGATATTCCGGGCAGCATGTGCGAACCCGCCCGGTCCGCCGTTCTCAGCATAGGGTTGGCGTAAACCGTATTTCAGGGGGATGGTGTAATCCGACTCCCACAAGCCCTCCCGCGGACCAACCTCGGTTGCGTTGACCACAAATTTTGCGCCGGGCAGCGCCTCACGATGGTGGGTATAGGCTGTGACGGTCATTTGGGCATCCCAAACCTCATTCAGCCAGGCAATGAGCTTGCGCATGATTTCGAGGTGTTCCGCATTCCGGTCCACCAATGCCAGCTCGCTTCCTTTGAGCGCATCGCTGCGTAAAAGGGAAACCAGGGTGGTCATGCCAAATGAATAACTTCCCGCGCCGATGCAAACGATTTTTGTTGGATGAGACATGCAGGTCTCCTTAATGAGAACAGGGTTTATTTTTCAGATATTCATTGATTGACCGGGCTGCTTTCCGGCCAGCTCCCATCGCCAAAATTACCGTCGCCCCTCCGGTGACAATATCACCGCCGGCAAATACACCTGGCTTGCTGGTCGCCATTGTCTCATCATCGACAACAATCGTCCCGCGTTTCTTGAAGTCAAGATCAGCGGTGGTTTTCTGGATGATGGGGTTTGATCCGTTGCCAATCGCCACAATCACCAGGTCAATCGGCACTTCATATTCCGAACCTTCAACGGGTACAGGACGCCGCCGGCCCGAATCGTCCGGTTGCCCGAGTTCCATCCGGATCAGTCGCATCGCCTGTACCCGGCCTTGTTCGTCCCCAAGAAATTCAATGGGATTATTCAGGAAGTGAAATTCCACGCCCTCCTCTCGGGCATGTGCAATCTCCTCCAACCGGCCGGGCATTTCTTCTTCCGAGCGTCGATAGATAATTTTAGCGGATTTCGCACCCAACCGCAGGGCAACCCGGACGGAGTCAAGGGCTGTATTCCCACCGCCGATCACCGCGACATTCTTCTCCTTGCAGTCAATGACAGGTGTATCGTATTTCGGGAACTGATATGCCTTCATCAGGTTCACCCGGGTCAGGAACTCGTTCGCCGAGTAAACCCCTACCAGGTTTTCTCCCGAAATATGCATGAAATAAGGTAAACCCGCGCCAACGCCAACGAACACGGCGTCATAGCCTTCCTCTTCCAGAAGTTCGTCGATCGTATAGGTCACACCGATTACTGTGTTCGGCTCAAACCGGACGCCAAGCGCTGCCAGCGCTTCCACTTCTTCCCGCACAATGGTTTTGGGAAGACGGAATTCCGGAATACCATAGACCAGCACCCCGCCCAATTCGTGAAAGGCTTCAAACACGGTAACCTCATGACCCATCCGGATCAGATCACCGGCGCAGGAGAGCCCGGAAGGCCCCGAACCAATCACGGCAACTTTACACCCCGTCTTTTGTTCCGCTGAGATAGGCTCAGGTATAGGGTCCCCTTGATTGCGTTCATAATCGGTGACGAAGCGCGCCAGCGCTCCGATTGCAACGGCATCACCCCGTTTCTCCAGAATACAAGCGCCTTCGCATTGATCAGATTGCGGACATACCCGGCTGCAAACGGCAGCCAATACGTTATCCTTTTTAATGAGTTGTGAGGCCTGAATATATTCCCGGGCACCGATCAACTGGATAAATTCCGGGATCTTTACACCCACCGGGCAGCCTTCCACGCAAGCCGGCCGGCGGCAGTTCAAACAGCGCTGCGCTTCCAATTGGACCAAAGCCTCGGTGAAGCCGAGATTGACTTCGCCGAAATCCTTCGTCCGTTCCTCGGGCACTCTGGCCGGCATGGGTTGGCGAGGGATTTTGCGGATTTCACGCCGCTGCTCTTTTCTTAGTGCCTCCGCAGCTTCATCCAGGGCGCACTTCTCTTCATGAAGATAGGCCCGGTTGCGGTTCATCAGCGTGAGGAAATCTACCGCGTGGGCATCAAATTCCGGCCCATCCACACAGGCGAACTTGACCTCTTCACCAACCACAACCCGGCACCCCCCACACATCCCGGTGCCATCCACCATGATGGAATTCAGACTGACGATGGTCTTGATCCCATAAGGCCGCGTTTTTTCGGCCACCGCCCGCATCATAGGCAGCGGGCCAACGGCCAGGACATAATCTATGGATGTTCCCTGATCCAAAAGGGCCTGCAGTTGGTCGGTGACAAAGCCATGCATGCCGTAGGAGCCATCATCCGTACAGACCAGCACCTGGTCGGCAATCGCGCTCATCTCAGCTTCCAGGATGACCATCTCTTTGTTCCGTGCGCCGATTATGGCCGTGACCTGGTTCCCGGCTGCCTTGAGCGCCTTAGCCTGGGGAAAACTGCCCGCTGTCCCCACCCCACCGCCGATCACCACCACATGGCCAAAATTTTCGATCTCCGACCGGTTTCCCAGGGGGCCAACCAGATCCCTGATCGAGTCGCCTGCCTCGAGCGCATTCAATTCCCGTGTGGATTTCCCAATCCCCTGGACAATGAGCGTGATCGTGCCGGCCTCCGGGTCCGAATCAACGATCGTCAACGGGATGCGTTCACCCGTTTCGGAGAGATGGAGGATGACAAACTGACCGGGATACCGCTTCTTTGCAATCACGGGGGCGACAATCACAAAACGTTTTATTTCGGAAGCAATAAATTCAGCACGAATAATTTTATGCATGGTTATGGATTTACCTGACTTAATATCTGAAAACAATGGACTGATTATAGATGGTTTTAATGGGATTGGGAAAGTTATCGACAAGGTGTGATACGATCCCCTGTTGTTTTACGGAATTATTCTTCATCCAGGGTGAGA
>DPKV01000245.1 GCA_003542325.1 Anaerolineaceae bacterium | reverse complement strand
CGGTCTCCGGGAAGCGGTTCCCGAACTCTCTCCAATTGGCCAAGTTCCAGCTCAGACAAACCCAGCAACCTGGCTGGCAGTCCATCCTTTTCGTCATTGACCACCACACCGGTAACACCTGGCAAGGCCAGGGCTTCATCAGGATACAACGTTGCCCAACAGCCAGTAGCAATGACCTGAGCCGCACCTTTCCGCCCAGCCTTGCGGAGCTGTTTTCTTGAATCGGCTGCCGCTTTTACCGTGACGGCGCAGGTGTTGACGATAGCCAAATCCGCCCCGGACGGTTCCGGGACAATTTCATGTCCCAGGGCACGAAACGTATTCGCCAATGCCTCAACCTCACTCTGGTTGAGTCTGCAACCAATCACATCGAAGAAGATTTTCATTTTAGGTCAGGGTTTGAGAACAACAAAATCATCAAAGAGGATATTGACCCCGGCCTCTTCGAGATTACCCACAATCATCCCGACATCGCCAAAGCGAAGTGAATCATCCCTCACCTGGATCAGACGGGTTTCATTAACAAATAAGGCCAGGTAATCCCCCTGGCAAATCGCTTTGATGTCATTTATTCCATCGCCTGTTTGGATGGTCGCGCTGAAATCCATGTGACTCTGACCCACCATGCTCTGCTGCCCATCAAACCGTTTGAATATCCCATAATACCCATCTGAGCTGATCATCAGGGCATAAAAGTTCTCACTGTTCTGGAATCGGCAAACAACGCCATAAAGGTTGTTTTCCGGTCCTGAAAGCATCCGTGCCCGCACATAGACCAGTGAATCGGTAAAATTCAAACCGGGAACGCTCCAGAACTGATAATTGGGCACATCCGAACTCAATCGGAAACCGCTCTGATCGTACTCTGAAAAACTTAGAGCATCCGCATGAGTATTCCATCCGCCTGTTTCTTTGGAAAAATCGTCCTGAAACAGGACCGGTCCAGCGCCAACCCAGGGCAGGGAATCAGCCGTCAGCCACTCCGCCCGGCAGGCGGACAACAGGGACATGGTGGAAAGAAAGAAAATGAGGATAAATTTTCTCATAACAACTCTCATGGACGGATTTTCTTGACAGAATTATATCTTACTTCCAAATTTCACTCATCGGTAATCCGATAAGAAAAGAAGGTCATCCCAATCGTTGAGATGACCTTTTTGTAAAAACGAGGAGCAGCTCATCAGCAAATTCGTTGTCTTGGAAGTGAGAAAAGTGTCGGACAATTCTCAGTCCAGTCTGCGCCGTCCCCGCCTTTATATATATTAAAACGCCCTGTTGTCAGGGGTTTATTGTCGTTATCTGGATTTGCGAAGTGGTGGGTATCCAATAAACGACCCCGCCGTGCCGTGTGCCGCTGAGTTTTGAACCTGCAAAAGCAGGTTTTGTCTTACCCACCAGATCCGCCTTGACTCAGGTCTATCGCGTCACTGGATGGAGGTTCGACGTTTATAAAGGGTGTTGGCCCAAAACTGGTATGCTGCATCACGAACACAGCAGGGTAATAAACTTATACCATGATTCCGTAACCTTGCAAAGCGGAGGAATGTTAATTATTTTATCCTTACAGGGTGGTTCTGCTGCCACAACAGACCAAATCTTCCTTTTTTTCGTTGCCAATATCCTGGTCACACAGCTCCCCTTCTGTGGTAACCTTTGAGTGATACCACAGTAAGGATTTTAAAAGGAATCATATGCTTAGAACCTTCATCGCCGTGGATTTCCCAACCGAAATCATCACCAAAATCGCAAGTATCACGGCCTACCTCCAAAGCCAGACACCCGGCAAAGCCCTGAAGTGGGTCGCCTCGGAGAACATGCATCTGACGCTAAAATTTTTGGGCGATATACACGAATCTACAATCCCTAAGCTTGTACGTTGTATTCAGGAAGCATTACGAGGCCAATCTACATTTAATATCACGATTGAGGGTTTGGGAATGTACCCCAACGCCAGCCAACCCAGAGTGGTCTGGCTGGGAATCAAAGACAAGGGAAATCTCAAACAAATCCATCACGAGTTGGTAAAAGTGCTCAGGGATTTCGATCCCGACCCTGAAAAACGTGCTTTCTCGCCGCATCTGACCATCGCCCGCATTCGGCAGAACGTCAGCCGTGACGTCGTCCAACAGGTGGGAGAGACCCTTTCGCAGTTCAAGGTCGATTCATTGGGATCATTTGAAATTCAGACGGTCCAGTTGTTTAAAAGCGAATTGACGCCGCAGGGGCCAATCTACGCCTGCCTGTTTTCAATGCCATTGAATCAAGTATAATGAAACAAGCTTTAACCAAACCAGTATGAGAGGTGACGTCTGGACGCATTGAAAATTGCACGAGGTTTTGCGAATTTCCTGGAGAATAAAAAAGGTGAAGACATCGTTCTTCTGGACATCAAAGGGATTGCATCATTTACCGATTATTTCGTCATTGTGAACGGGACCAGCAGCCGGATGCTTCAAAGTCTTGCCAATGCCCTGGTCCGTGAAGTCAAGAGTGAATACCACCTGAACAGTCTGCCGGAAGGTCAGCCTGACCTGGGTTGGGTCCTTTTGGATTATGGTGACGTGGTTGTACATTTATTTTCCCCCGAACAAAGGGATTTTTATCGTTTGGAAGAACTCTGGTCTGAAGGCAAAGTTATCTTGCATTTGATGTAATTCACCTGAAATTAAATACAGTAGAAGCTGCTCGTAACTTGGCAGCTTCTGTTTTTTTTATTTCCTTGGAGAGATCTGTTATTGCTTTATTGCTGCCAGGACTTCCTGGCTGTGATCGTCAGGTTTAACATTTTCAAAGACGTGCTTGATCTCGCCTTCCGGGCCAATGACGAAGGTCGTCCTGTAAACACCCTCATACTCCCGCCCCATAAACTTTTTCAATCCCCACACACCATAAGCTTCACAAACCTTATGTCCCGGATCGGAGAGCAATGTAAAGGGCAGCTCATATTTCTCAATGAACTTGGTGTGCGACTTTTCCGAGTCCGGGCTGATGCCAATCAGGGTAACGCCGGCTTCCTTGAAATCCGCATAGGCATCGCGAAATGAACAGGCTTCCTTGGTGCATCCGGGCGTATCGTCTTTGGGATAGAAATAAATCACAATCGTCTGTCCACGGTAATCCGTCAATTGATGCGGTTGGCCTTCATGATCATTTAATTTAAACTCGGGGGCTTGCATACCTGCTGATAGAACCATGTTTGACTCCTTTATTCTAATTTTTTAAATTTCCTTAGAAGCATTATAGAATCTGCAAGCGGGAAAATCAACACGGTGTCTAACGTGACCAAAAGGCAAAAGCCAGAAAATAGACAGAAATGAGAAATGTGGAGGCTGTTGCAATCTGCATGATTTTCCAAAGGGGTTTATATCCCCGGCGCACGCGTTCCATCAGCACAATCTCCACAAGGCCAATCGGCAGCCCCAGAAAGACCGGCCAGGTGATAAACCACGGCAGCCCAAAAAGGGTGATCAACGCCAGCAGTGCATAGGCGGTCAGGATCAAAGCATTATGCAGGATCATCACGTTATCCCAACCTAATTTAATCCCGAGTGCATCCGTTCTCACCCTGCTTTCCCTGTCAAAGCGGACCAGGTCTTCCAGCAATCGATAGGACAGGTAAAGCGGGACAATAACCACGACAGACATCGTCAAAAAACGATGAATAGGGACCGATTGAAGAAAGAAAGCCATCAGCGGCGGAGAAACCACAACAAGCATGACTTCAAACAGGACCTGGTAAGGCTGCAGATTTTCATGTACCTGAGCCAAATAATAAAACATTCCGATGGTTAAATTGCCCACTAATAAAACCGTGACGGCAGGTTCAATATTGCCTTGAACCATCCACGCTACGAAAAGACTTGTGCTGAAGGTGACGAAAAAAGCAGCAATGATTCGATACGCCCAACGGATCCGGACCAGGTCAAGTGGACTCGTATCCTCCCATAATTCAAATTTCAATGTGCTCTGCATGCCACAAAGATAATCCAGCGCAATAATAAAAGACAGAAAGAAAACCCCACCCTGAACCATCGCATTAACATCAATGAGCGGATTGATATATTGAACAAGGCCCGCACCTAACAGGTAACTGCAAATCAGGCCGATCAATTGGAGTGATTGTAAAGGTTTAAGGATCGTTTTCAATGTCATTTCATTGTCCGTTTTAGTCTTTGAATTATCGCCGGCAGTCCCACTCGCCTGCCGCAATGGGCCTAAATAATTGTAGCCGGGATGGTATAATGGTGGCAAGTCTCAAAGGGAAATCATACCTATGCGAAAATCCTTTTTCATAGCCCCCATATTCGCCCTGGCGCTGACAGCGTTGGTCTTCGTGATCAACGGCTCTTCTCAATCCATGGGTGCTGATGGCCTCTATTTGATAGCCCCGAATGCCTGCCCGGATGGCGGATGCGCTGCCGGACAGCGTTTGAATTTCACAGTGGAATTCACGGTAGAAACAGGATATGGGGTTTGTTTTTACGGTTCCACCGATTTTATTGAGACGAATTCTATCTCAATCAATCCAATCGGGAAGATTTCCGCCCAAACGTATAGCCTGAATGACACCACCATAAATACTTATTGTGCTGAAAAAGCGGATTCTGGCGAAACCTTTCTCGAAAGTGCATCTGCACCAGCCAGTACAAGTCCCACCGACCAGCTTGAGTTCAGCTTGAATATTGATGCAGCCACAATTCTCAGCACCGGTTCGGTGATAGTTAAAATTATAGAACCACTTAGCGGCTCTTCCACTCTTTTAGCAACTCATCCCTCCAGCATTATTGTAGTCACAAGCCAGACCTCAACTGTCTACATCGCGGACACACCCGATGACTGTGGACCACATACCCCCTGTTTCGTCAACACCTTGGA
>DPKV01000248.1 GCA_003542325.1 Anaerolineaceae bacterium | reverse complement strand
AGACCTTTGTGCTCTTTGTGGCCTTCGTGGTGATCTTTACAAGCCGGTAGCGTGGGTTGGCAACCCACCAAACGATCATGTCCCCTTGAAAGTCAGATTGAGTGATTTCCTTAAGGGGCGGGTTCAAGGGCAACAAGCTTTACAATGATAATTTCCCTCGTCACTGCGAGCCGACGAAGGAGGCGTGGCAGTCTCGGAGTAACATGGCCTAACCAAGCCCTTTGGCGTGTCGAATGGTCTTCCGAGATCGCCACATCGGTGCTTGCCGCACCTCCTCGCGATGATGGATTTATACTGCTGATTGGCGATTATGTTGAGAATATCCTTGTTTTTCCGGTGATAGTGAAGATTTCCTGCGCTATAATCAGGGGTATGTTGTCATCGCTTAAAAACACTGAACTGGTCTGGGTTGACCAACCTGAAAAATTAAAAGCCATTGCCAATGAATTGGCCGCTGAAGATATCCTGGCTGTGGACACCGAGTCCAACAGTCTCTATGTGTATCAGGAACAGGTTTGCCTGATCCAGTTTTCAACGCGGGATAAGGATATCCTGGTCGATACGCTGGCCTTGCCGGATCTTTCCCCTTTGGATGCAGTCTTCGCATCGCATAAAATCCTGAAAGTTTTCCATGCGGCTGAGTATGACCTGATTTGCCTTTTCAGGGATTATGGATTCCAGTTTGATTTCCTATTTGACACGATGATCGCCGCCCGGATACTGGGGTATACCCGGATTGGTCTGGGTGCGCTTTTGGAAAAATATTTTGGCATTCAGATGGAAAAGAAATACCAGCGCGCCAATTGGGGGAAGCGCCCAGTCAAACCTGAAATGCTGGAATATGCCCGTTTGGACAGTCATTACCTGATCCCGCTTCAGGAAATCCTACGGAGAGAGCTGGAAGAATCGGGGAGATGGGAACTGGCTCTGGAAGATTTTCGCCGGGCGACGCAGGGCATCCAGGATACGACCGAGTCTTCCGAGGAGGATTTTTGGAAGCTGCGCGGTGCGCGGGAAATGAGCCCTGAAAAAGCCGCCATCCTAAAGTCCCTGTATCAGTTCCGGGAAGCCCAGGCAGAAGCACAAAACCGCCCGCCGTTCAAAGTCATCAGCAACCAAGCCCTGGTGGATATCGCCCTGACTTGCCCCAGACACAAAGAGGAATTGGTCCTTCTCACTTCATTAAATGAACGCCTGGCAAACCAGTATGGCCGGAAGATCATGCAGGCAGTCCAGGCTGGGGAGAAAGCCGAACCTGAATACCCGCCGCATCATAAACGGCCTGCGAATTCCGTGCTGGCCCGGATGGATGCGCTTCGGGAATGGCGCAAGATAACCGGTGAGCAGATTGGCGTCCCATCGGATGTGATCCTGCCCAAAGATGTTCTCACCCGGATTGCCTGGGGTAACCCAAAGAATCGCTCTGAATTGGAAGAAGAGATGCAGGATGTCCCTTATCGGTTTAACCGGTTTGGAAAGGAAATCTTGACTGTCATACAAAAGGAAGCGCACTCCGAATCATTATGATCTTATTTGACGCAACTTCTCATCCATTAGTGTGTTAATCTGTTTGTAATTAATTTGTTGTCGGCAGGGTTGAATTTCCCCTTTATCCTTCTCATTGATGCTTTTACATAATAAGTGCCTGAAAGAAAGATGAGAGTTTTATGGCGTCCAATGACTCCTTGCCCAATCCCAGAATCAGCATTATCACCTGTACATGCAACAGTGAGAATTTCCTGCTGCGCGCCCTGAATAGTATTGAGTGCCAGACGTATAAGAATATTGAGCACATCCTCAATGATTCTTTTTCCACAGATGCGACTTTGGCGATCATCAAGGATTATATTGAGAGAAATAAGGATCAGTATTCGATCAAACTGGTCCATACGGAACCCAAAGGCGTGGGAAATGCGCTCAACGTAGCGACCCAGGAGGCTACGGGTGATGTTATCCATTACCTGCACTCTGACGACTATTACCTGAATGAGCACTCGCTGGAAAAAGTGGCCGAAAAATTCAGCGAGCGGCCAAACCTGATCTGGATGACGGGGAATTTCCTGGTGGAGATCAGAGGNNTCTTTGATGAACCTGATCTCCCATGAGAACACGTTCGTTCGCCGCGAAGCCATCCAGACTTATGGCGGCTTCAATGAGACAAAAGAAGACGTGGTGGAATACTCCCTGTGGCTGCATATGATCCGGGAACACGATCCCCTGATCGTCAACGATGAGTACACCGCGTTCATTATCCATAAAGGCAGCACGTCCACAGGGAATGTGTTTAAATTTATGAAGGCCATCTTTCGTGCTTTCCATACCCTGACAAGGGAAAAGGTCTTTCCTTTTGTCGGGTATTATGGCGACAAAAAGGTCTATCTGCAAACCACCCATTTTTTCAAGAAAGTTTTTAACATCAATTTCTTCTTAAATTTCAACTTCTGATAGGGTAGGATTATCGAAATAATGAAGCATGGATGAACCGGCAGCAACCGGGCTTTTTATGAAGAGTACATCAGAAAACTTCGCATTAAAAAGAGAGAATTTGCATTATGAAACTGACGATCTATGGCGCGGCACAAACAGTGACCGGTTCAAAGTATTTGTTGGAAATCAATGGTCATCGTCTTCTATTGGAATGCGGGTTGTTTCAGGGGAAGCGTCAAAACACCTATGACTATAACCTAAACTTTGATTTTGACCCGAAAACGATTGATGCCGTCATCCTTTCTCATGCCCATATCGATCACAGCGGCAACTTGCCGAACCTGGTCAAACAGGGGTTTCGCGGTCCGATCTATGCCACGCCCGCGACCCGTGACCTGGCGGATATCATGTTGAAGGATTCGGGACATATCCATGAGTATGATGTGAAGTACGTGAACAAGAAACGGGCCAGGAAGAGCCTCCCCCCGGTTGAACCGCTGTATACCATGGCGGATGCAGCCCGGACGACGCCGCTGTTTA
>DPKV01000214.1 GCA_003542325.1 Anaerolineaceae bacterium | reverse complement strand
TAAAGTCTAATCCGGTCAATGACAAATCCCAAAATCAGTATGCGGATGAACGGGGTTTTGTATTTGGCAATTCTGCGCCGCTGGGGAACGGTTGGTCTCAACCAGACATCGGTTGAATGGGGGGATGCGCCGATTAAAAACTGGTCGGGAACAGCAGTGGATTTTCCGGGACGCGATTCAAAAAAAATCTCTCCAGCAGTTGTTTTGGACGGGGAAGCGCAGAAGTATCACTGTTTAGCCTGTCCCCTGGGGTGCGGCGGGACAATGAAGGCTAACGGGGCGATCCCGGTCAGCCATAAACCGGAATATGAGACGACTCTGGCCTTCTCGGGTTTGTTGCTCAGCAAGGATTGGGAGGCTGTGATGTTGATCAACGACCTGCTCAACCGGGCGGGCATGGATAGTATCTCAGCGGGGGGGACGGTGGCTGCCGCCATTGAATGGTTTGAAAAAGGATTGATCACAAAGACCGAAACGGACGGTTTGGACCTGACCTGGGGAAATACTGAGGCAATCATTGTTTTGGTTCGTAAAATGATCGCCCGCGAGGGTTTTGGGGACTTGCTGGCAGACGGATCGAAACAAGCTGCTTTCCGCCTTGATATTCGGGGGCAGGAGGCATTGGTTACGGCCGGCGGCAGCGAATTGGCAATGCACGATCCGCGCCTGGATCCCGGCTTTGGCCTCCATGCAAGTGTTGAGCCCACACCGGGGCGGCATACCACCGGGGCGTTCATCTATTACGATATGTTCCGTTTATGGACCCGAGTGCCGGAATTACCCAAACCGACCCTGCTGTACAGCAAGCAGGAAGCCTTTAAGCCATCGTCGGAATCTGCGATCAAATCAGTGGCCATGTCGTGCTACACCAATTTCTTCAATGCTTTGGGTATTTGTTTGTTTGGCACCTTTTTGGGGCTGGATGTCCTCCCCCTGTTTGACTGGGCGAATGCAGCGACCGGTTTTGACCTGACGCCGCAGGAATATCTGAGGATTGGGTGGCGGATCCAGACGGTGCGGCAAATGTTTAACATCAAACAGGGGATAGCGCCGGTTAAAATCCGGGTTAACCCGCGTGCCCTGGGATTCCCTCCTCAGGAATCCGGGCCAAACTCCGGTGCGCAGGTTCAGTTGGATGAAATGCGCTGGAATTACTGGGCCGAGATCGGCTGGGACCCGGAAACCGGCATTCCGACCCGGGAAACCTTATTGGCTTTGGGATTGACCCACCTTATCGATCGTGAGGAAGTATATGGCATACAGGATCACCTTGACCTGTCAGGGCTGTCAGGCGTGCGTTCGGATTTGCCCGACCCAGGCGATTAACGGCGAACGGTATACCATTCTTACGATCGAACCGGAGCGGTGTATTGAATGCGGGACATGCGGACGTGTGTGCCCATATGATGCTGTAGAAGAGCCGGATGGCAGCCCGGCCCAACGGGTCAAGCGGGCTGATTGGGAAAAGCCGGTCATTGACCCTCAAAGCTGCATTTCCTGTGGATTGTGTATCGCGACTTGCCCGGTGAGCTGCCTGGATTACGATGAATCTCAAATCCGCTCCTCGCATGAGGGCATCCCGTATCTCAAAATCCCTAAAACCTGTCTGGGGTGTGGGTTCTGTGCAGCGGTTTGCCCGGTGGGGGCGATTAGGATGGTTGTGGGTTCCCTGGTCAGTGCGTGAAAAGCCTCACTTTTTTACATATTAAAAANNGTATTACGAAAAATTATAAAAAAAAGCTTCTCTTTACGGGAAGCCCTTTTTTGTAAGTGTTTTAATGATTGAGGTTATGCTTCCAACTCTGGTTCTGGTTGAGCCACATCCAACTTGGGTTGTGATTTTGCATAAGCCTGTCCGATCAGGTGTCCCATCACCGCCAGACCGAAGGTCATGGTGAGGAAGACGCCAATCACGCAGGCAATCGTCCCCATGGGGCCAATAATNNAACGGCCAGCATGGTGCCGATGGCGACGATCACCCAATCTCCCAGGTTCGCTGTCAGAACGTTGTAAACGTCTTTGAACCGGAAAGCTGCGCCTACATCATCTTTGGCGATGTAATGGGCAATAGCGGCTGTGCCGAAGAAGGAGGTCACGATTCCCAGCAGGAATGCAACGAGACCCAAGACACTCATTATCAGGGTTGTACCGATCATCGTGTACTCATTCTGGTTGAACTGCCAGGAGTCGACCATACCGCTCAGTGAGGTGATGATGGACACAGGCAGGCTGTAGACGAAGGTGATCAGAAAGGCGAAGAAACCGCGCAAAATATCTTCCCCAAAAACCAGGTCAGGAAGGGGGTTTTCTTTGCCTTCCATCACATTTCGGGTGACTTTCAGTGCCCATCCCAACGTGACCATCCAACCCACGACCGGGATTAACATGCACACGGCAGGGAGGAGCAGTTTCATAAACCAGTCTTTATCCTTGAAAATATAACTAAAACTAAGGCCGAAATTCATGTCTTTTTTCCTTTTTATAATATATGGATCATTTCTATATAGATATACGGATTATCATCAATAAGGTTGCAGTATCGGATTGCAGCA
>DPKV01000126.1 GCA_003542325.1 Anaerolineaceae bacterium | reverse complement strand
TGGTGCATTACGACCCACTTTCATACCACTTTCATAAGGGGGGCAACCTTTTTTCAGTAGAGTCATCGGTGCAAATTTAATATTTATTAAGCCTTCCCCTTAAGGGGAAGGGGGCACGTAGTGCCGGATGAGGTGTGGAATCGCGAACTTCCACCTCATCAGTCTGCTACGCAGACAGCTTCTCCTCAAGGAGAAGCCTAAAGAATTCCTTACCGCCCAACATACCCCAAAATCGTGGTCGGGTGCTCATCCGTCACCAGCAGGAAACCCTCCCCAAAGCGCACCAGTCCCTCCCAGTTGCGGGAGTCATCATAGCTTGTATCCAGCATAAGGTAGATCGGCGCTAGCCCTGCGAAAGTGATCCCCTCGTCGGTGATCTGCAGGGCAATCAACCGTTCCACCTGATCCAGTTCCTGATGGGTTCCGCCCAGGCCATACTCCACCGCGATCTCGTCCGTGCCGGGTTTGAGCTTGGTATCGCCCGGATAGAAGTAATTGATCGCCCAGAAAATGCCGTCCGCATCCGGTACAGTCGCGTCCGTGACCCGATATTCAATACTCGGGAACGGGATAGCCTCCAACGGTTCCAGGTCCAGGCTAAACACATGCGCGACCGGGTCAAGGTTGACGTTGACACCGTTCGCCTCATAGATGGTATAGATCTGATCGTTGTAGATGACGATCGTTTCATCCGTCATGTTACTCAGGTCCGCCTGGGGTTCTATGGCAGCGGCTGAGTCGGGATCAAGAATGATCCCTTCACAGTCACCCGTAACTGAACCCTTTACCAGATACCCCACCATTTCATTCCCGTCATGGGATTCAATCGTCATGTATACATCGTCCCCAACAAACGTGACAGACTCGAAGCCTTCGAAACCATTGATCTCGTCCTTCAGGCCGCCATCGTCAAATGGGATCATCGCCGGTTCGATGGCATCGGTCGAACTGCCCCCCACGTAAGCCTCCAGCGCGGCTTTTGGAATCGCAAAGACGCTGGCCTGGCCTTCATTTTGAAACCTGGCCGGGTATTGCGGTACGAGGATCAACGTATCTCCACACCAGGCCATCGCAGACACCTCCGCTTTGGCTGCTGCAACCGGGCTATCCAGTGCAATTTCCATAACCGGGCGTTCCGCCACGGTGGCATAGGTTTCAGCCGGCGCAGGAGTCCCAGCCTGGCAGGCGCAAATCAGCGCTGTGCCAAAACAGAGGATACATACAATCGCTGATTTTTTCATTTTCAGGTCATTCTATTGCGAAGGTCGCCAGTGAAATCTCATGGTCGCTGAAACGCTGCTCGATGTCATAGCCGCTGTTGATGTGCAGGATATTGAATTCGCTCAATGCGCTTAATAAGCTCTCACTGACCATGATATGGTCCAGAACCTGGCTGTTGCCGTCATAGACGTAAGTATAGCGTTCTTCCACGGGAAGCGTTTCCACCAGGTCGGTCAGCAGGCCATCGGTCTTCAATACCGCCAACGGGGGTGAGAACTGGAAGTCGTTGAGATCGCCCAACACGATCACCCTGGCGGTGGGATCAACGGCCAGCAGTGCAGACACGAAATCGAACACGACCTGGGCCTGCTGCACACGCTGTGCTTCCGTTTCCAGCCTGGGCGGCTGGACCTTGCCAAACAGCGGCATGTCCCCACCCTTGGAATTGAAGTGGTTATTGATCAGGAACAGCGATTCGCCTTTATAGAGAAACTGCACGACAATGGGTTTCCGGCTCTGGTCAAAAGCCCTGTTTTCAGGATCAATCCGGCCCGGGTTTAGCGACAGCATTGGTTTCCCGTCCTGAACCAGAATTCCCACAGGAGTCACGGCATCCCCATGCGGCGCGTCGACCAGCGTCAGGCCGCTGTCCAGCCGGTAAAGATACCCGTTGCGGATATTGCCGCCGGAAATCCCGCCGTCGTTTCCCGCCTTGGGGTCAATATTCACATACCCATAGGTCGGCCCTCCCAGCGACACGACCGCGTCGATGATCGCCTGGTAAGTCTGGTCGGCTGCGACACCGTCCATATTGGGAGCGCCGTTATTATCCTGAATTTCCTGCAGGGCGATGATGTCCGGGGAGAGCATCAGGTTCACGATCTGGTCGGCGAGTTTGGCGACCCGCTCCGGTTCGTTGGTGGAGAAATTCTCGACGTTATAATCCGCAATCCGCAGGACATCCGCGTCTCCGGGATCGGTCGCCACCTCCTGACTTAAGCCGCCCGAAGTGAAATGGACGCTTTCAAAAGGCAGGATCTTGAAGTTCCCGTAATCAAAATCCACCACGCCAATGACCGGCTCGGTGGCATAGTCGCCCATATCCACATAAGGCAACTCAACCAGCAAATCATCCAATACGATTCGCTCAGGGTTGAAGTCATCCGCCTGGATCACCAGCCCACCCAGTTCCGAAAGGACATCGGCATGTGCACCCATATCGCCAACGACGACTATTTCCTTGTAGGCATTCGTCGGCCCAACCACAAGGGCATCATTGATCTGGATCAGCATCCCTTCCATGCTTTCATAGAAGTCCAGGCCATCTTCATCCGGGTCAAAGGGCGTTTTCGCAGAAACATAACCATTGGAGTCATTATCAATCACCTGGGTGGGTGGCATGCGGCCGCCCTCACCCACAACTGTGGGAGCAGGCAAACCATTGCCGCTGGAAACGACCTCAACGGTCACATCGTCGATCAGCGTCTGGGTCAGGTTATCCGTCCCGGAGCCGCCCGGCGCTTTCTCCTTCACGATCCCTGAAACCAGGACCGCGTCGCCCACCTTGACGGTGGGCACGCCGTCCGTCTCAATGAAAATACCTTCGGATGTCGCCGGGTCGTCATCCGGTTCGGTGGACTGCATATAAAAACCGTCTGACCGCAAAACAGTCACCACACCTGCCACATCTGTGACTGTTTCCCCTTCCATGGGTGAGAAGTGGTTCGCGCCCTGGATGTTGTGGATCGCGTCCACCTCGGGCATGGGTGTTTCGTC
>DPKV01000200.1 GCA_003542325.1 Anaerolineaceae bacterium | reverse complement strand
CCTGTCTTTACGCGGGATTAATCCTGTGTTACACTGCTGTTAATATTATACAGTGAATTTTGATTCCATCAAGTTAAACTCGATAATTCGGTCAACTTGTTTTATTTCGTAAAATATTAATATGAAGAAATTGCCTATGGATCCCAAAACCCGCGTGCAAACAGCCTTGGCGCATCAGGAACCCGACCGGGTCCCCCTGGCTTTATGGGGCGGCCCTTATGGATTGGTTGATCCCCTCTATTACAAGCTGGTAGACCGTCTCGGACTGGGAGAACCCCTGCTCCCAATCCGTGAGGGGCATACGGTCAACCACATGGACGACCGATTGCTGGAAGCGCTTGGTGTGGATACCCGCTACATTTGGCCCGGCGCATCCCCAACCAGCCCTACCCACCCCTCTGATGATGAGGATATGATCTTCGACGACTTTGGCCAGCCCTGGAAGCGCACCATGCCGTACTACTCCGCCACGGACGGTCTGCTCAAGAACGCGAGCACTCTCACCGATATTGAGGACAAAGTCCAATGGCCGGATGTAAACGACCCGCGCTGGACGGTGGGAGTGACCGAGCGCGCAACCGGACTTAAGGATTCGGGGTACTTCGTGATCGGCCGGATGGTCGTCTCCCACGGGCCTTATCAGATGGCGTGTGACCTGCGAAATATGGAGAATTTCATGGTGGACATGGTCACGGAGCCGGACTTCGCCGGTGCGCTTCTCGACCGGGTCACCGACACGATCATCGGTCTCAACCGCAACTATTTGGAAGCCGCCGGAGATGTATTGGACATGATGGAGCTGCCGGGGGATGACTACGCCGCCAATGACAACCTGCTCTTCTCGCCCAGACTCTTCCGAAGGATGATCCGCCCCCGGCTGGAACGCATCATCACCGCCGTCCGCGAAATCCGACCGGAGATCAAGATCATGCTCCACTCGGATGGGGCAATCGGCAAGCTGGTGCCGGACTTCATCGAGATGGGCGTGGATATGGTCCATCCGCTGGAACCGGTAACCGGTATGGACCCCGCCCAGATCAAGCAGGATTTTGGCGACCGGATCAGTTTTCTGGGCGGCGTGGACATCTCCCATGCCATGCCCGGCACTTTGGCGGACGTCCGGGCGGATGTGGACCGCTGCCTGCACGACCTGGCTCCCGGCGGCGGGTACATCCTCGCCCCCTGCAACCACCTGCAGGCCGACGTTCCACCCGAAAATGTGGTGGAACTGTATCGATATGCAAAAGAAGCAGGACGCTATTCCTGACTTTTCCCCGCTTGACTCAATCCAAACCCCGGGGTTTAACATCAAAAGACTGTTCCATTCTTTCTGGAGCGCCGACTTCAGTCCCCATTTTCTGCTAATCATTGCGCTTCTCAATCGTCAAAACTTAAAGTGGAATTTGAAAGCCAGGACTTCATTTTTGTGGATGGCTATGAGGGCGGACTAAAGTCCGCGATCCAACAAGGACTAATGGTTTTTGCAGGCTGCTATTCTGCATGACCAATGAGTATTTCAGACTATCCAACCATGAGCAAGACATTTTATCAATCTATGCATATTGCTCCCCTGCGCGCAGGATCGCCCCGACTAGCACTATCTGATCGCCCAGCTCGCAGGCAGCGATCTCGTAATGCCCGGTGCTGCTGACGAACTCATGCTGTTTCGTATACCCCCGGATCCGGTCGATCAGCAGGTCCCCCATCTTCGCCACACCGCCGCCGATGGCAATCCGTTCCACACCGGTCAGGCAGAGCGTGTTCGCCAATCCAATCCCCATCGCCTCTGCAATATGATCAACCTCTTCCAGCGCGAAGGCATCCCCACCGCGGGCAGCTTCAGCCAGGTTTTTCGTCGTCACGCCTGCCTGAGTGGCAAACAATACCGAATCCTCTGGGACATATCCGGGCGTGTGCAGCCTTTTTTCGATCGACCAGCCGGAACAGAGGTTTTCAATGATCTCAGCTTTCCCCGGCGCATTGGCAGTCCAATCCGGCACCCAGGTGTGACCGAGTTCACCTGCGCCGAAACCCTGTCCATCATGCAGCTTCCCATCCAGAACCAAACCGCCCCCCACCCCGCTGCCCATATTGGTGTAGAAGAAATATCGGCACCCCCGGCCAAAACCCCGTTTGTATTCCCCCCAGGCAGCCGCATTCGAATCATTGTCGACCGTTGCCGGCAGGTGGAAGGTATCCTCAAACCAATCCCGCACCGGAAAATCATGCCACCCTTCGATCTGGATGGATTGCAGCACCCGACCGCTGGGGGTATGCATTGGGCCGCCAAATCCACACCCAATGGCCGCAACCGGACCATAGATCTGCGTCTGTGCTTCAAGGAAGGGTGGAATCGCACCGGCCAGCCACTCCCGAATACCCTGCCCTCCCCCTGCAGGGTCCACCCGCCCCTGGTGCACTGCCAGGATGTCACCCTCCGGTGTTCCCAGCGCCAGTTGCAATTTAGTCCCGCCAATTTCCACGCCCAGGATCATCTTCGACATACAACGCTCCTCTGAAAAATAAACCTTTCATTCAAATGTACGTCTTATCACCCTGAATTATACACGCTTTTTTATTAACATCCGCACCTTTACCCATGAATAATGCTTGACAGGAATCTAAATCTTCGTTAAACTAGTATTTGTACGTACATTTTGGTCCCCACCAATTCATTGGAGTCCTCTTTTGGAAACCGAAGCCCAGGAAGCCAGCCCCCTCAACATCAAACCCGTGGACGAAAACAGCCCGATCCCCCTGTACCAGCAGGTACGGATTGATCTGTTGAACATGATCCAATCAGAGCAGCTACAGCCCGGCGATATGCTCCCAGCCGAGCACGACCTGGCGCAGGCGTACCAGGTCAGCCGGCAAACCCTTCGCCAGGCTGTAGGTGCGCTGGCTGCCGAAGGGCTTCTGGAACGGACTCCCGGCCGTGGGACGACAGTCCTCTCCGGCCAAAGCCGCCTGAAATTCTTCCTCGATAAAAGTTTCGCCCAGCAAATGCTCGAGATGGGCCTTACTCCGCAATCCGAGATCCTGAGGAAGAAAGCCACGATCATCGACAGCACCTCCCCAGCCCAACTGCGAGGTAAAAAAGGTTCACCAGCCCTCGAATTGTTCCGGCTGCGTTTTGGTGATGAGACACCCATTGGCGTTCAATACACTATTATCCTCACTGCCCTCTGCCCGGACCTTGCCACGTACGATTTTCGGACCGAGTCGCTTTATCACCTGATCCTCACCCACTACAAACTCCCCATTGCACGGATCGATCAATCCATCAGTGCAGTACTCCCTGATGAATGGCACCGTAATTTGCTGAAGGTTTCCGGAGAAACACCCTTACTTCTGGTCAGCACTACGGCCTTCCTCGAAAACGGTGAACCGATCGAAACCTCAACCAGTTATTACCGTTCGGATAAGTATGAGTTCAGCGTCAGCCAGGGGTATTAATCCCCGCCTGGCAGAAATACCCACAATCTAAAAAGGAGAGAGACCATGCAATTAGGCGTCTATACCGTCCTGCTGGCCGATATGCCCTTTGAAGACGCGTTGGTTTATCTCACCCAGCGGGGGATTCATACGGTTGAGATCGGATGCGGCGGTTTTTCAGGAATCGCGCATGCCAATCCTGACTTACTGCTGAACGACGACGACGCTCTGCGAACCTTCCAATCCCTCCTTGAAAAATTCAATGTCAACATCAGCGCCCTGAACTGCTCAGGCAACCCCGTCCATCCTCACCCCGAAAAAGCCCAATTCTATCACCTGGCGTTTGAAAAGGGTGTCCTGCTGGCTGAGAAGCTGGGTATTGATACTGTCATCACTTTCTCCGGCTGTCCCGGCGGCTCACCCCAGGCGGACTTCCCAAACTGGGTGACCTGTTTCTGGCCGCCGGAAGAATGGCATACCATCCTCAACTACCAATGGGACGAAGTCCTGATTCCTTATTGGAAGAAGACCCTCCCCTTCGCTGAAAGCCGGGGGATCCGGGTCGCCCTGGAACCCATCGCCGGGCTCTGCGTCTATAATCCCGAAACCTTCTGGCGCTTGCATGATGCTGTCGGCAGCGATTTTCTTGGCGTTAACCTCGATCTGAGCCATCTCTTCTGGCAGGGTGCGGATCCGGAAGCCGTGATCCGGTCCCTCAACAAAGCGATCTTCCATTTCCATGCCAAAGATACCCGCATTGACGAACACAACACGGCGGTCAACGGCGTATTGGATTACAAACATTTTAAACACGGCCTGGACCGCTCGTGGAACCACTTCACGGTTGGCTATGGGCACGATGCGCGGGTCTGGAAGGATGTGATCCGCAATTTACGATTGGTTGGCTATGACGGCGCGATCAGTATTGAACATGAGGACCCCATCGCTTCTCGGGATGACGCCCGCCTTCGCGG
>DPKV01000183.1 GCA_003542325.1 Anaerolineaceae bacterium | reverse complement strand
CCAAAGGGGGGAAGGGGATCTCGAGCTGGGTCTGGGGGTGGCACCGCCACCAGGGTGTGTCGCCGGATTTCCCGGCAGAAACAATCCTGCGCTTGGCAGCTGACCCGGACTTGAACCTTGGTTTGGGGTCGTATTACCAAAGCGGTGAACCGCATCTTCCTAGCCGGCAAGCGCAGGATGAGGCCTTGGGGGACCAGTTGTGGGATTTATCCTGCCGATTGACAGGGGTGGATTGGGATTGAGAAAGGCAATAATAAATTAAACTGACGTATTTCGTATAGGGACGCTCCAACGGAACGTCCCTATGAGTTTTCATACGGATGGTTTACACTGCTCCGGCCTTGACCAATTCCTCCAGACGGTCGACAAAGTTGGCCATCACGGCAAAGGCTTTATCTACGGGTTCGGAGCTGGTCATATCCACACCGGCGGCTTTCAAAGCATCCAGTGGGTAGACGGAACTGCCTGCGGAGAGAAATGCCAGGTAGCGGTCCACGGCCGGCTGGCCTTCTTCCCGGACCTGGTCCGCCAGGGCATGAGCGGCGGAGATACCGGTGGCATACTGGTAGACGTAGAAGTTCATATACATGTGCTGGAACTGCGCCCACGTGATCCCGATCCGGTCCCGGTCATATTCAACCCCATCGCCATACCCTTCAGCGAAATAATCGGCGCAGACATCGGTCATGATGTCCGCCGTGAGGGGTTTCCCGGCCTCGGCTCGTTCGTGCATATCAAGTTCCCAGCGGGCCAGGGTGGGCATGATGAAGAAATAGCGGTGAAAGTTGGACATGGCCTCTTCGATCAGTGCCAGTTGGAAAGCGTAGTCTTTTTGGGTCTCAAAGAGGTAATCCCGCACCATCGCCTGGTTGAAATTGCTGGCGACTTCCGCCACAAAGATGGAGTAGTGGCCGTAGATGAAGGGCTGATTCTTGCGGGTGTAATAAGAGTGCATGGAATGCCCCAGTTCATGGGCGAGCGTGCTCAAACTGAAGACATCGTTCGCGTAGCTCATCATCACAAAGGGGTTGGTGTCATAGACGCCGCTGGAGAACGCACCTTGCCGCTTGCCTTTATTCAAAGCCCGGTCCACCCAGCGTTGTTCCATTGCGCCTTTGCGGACAGTCTCGACGTAATCCGACCCGAGAGGAACCATGCCCTCACAGATCCAGGCGATGGCCTGTTCGAAGGCGATTTCAGGGGAACAGTCGGACAGGGGCGCTTTGATATCGTAGACATGAAAGGTGTCCACTCGCATAGCTTCTTTCCGCACTTTCCAGTAGCGATGCCAGGTGGGGAGGTTCTTCCGGAAGGTATCGATCAGGGCATGAAAGACAGCCGGCGGGATGTTGTTGTTGCTCAAAGCCGCTTCCAATGAGGAGGGGTAATTGCGGTTGCGGGCGTTAAAGGCATCCCGGTGGAACTGACCCTGCTGGATCGATGCAAGAGAATTTTTGAAAGCAAGGTAGCCATCCGCATAGTGCTCAAAACCGGTCTTGCGGACGGTGCGGTCCTTGTTAGTGATCAGCGAATTGATGCTGCTCTGACCGACTTCCAGGGCGGAACCATCCTCCGCAGCAGCGTCTTTAAACTTCAGGTCGGCATTGGTCAGGGCGTTGTAGGCACGGAAGAAATCACCCAAGGGTTCTCCCGCCAGCGCCAGAACCTGTTCGACTTCATCCGACCGGATGTGTTCCTTCTGGCGCGCCAACTCGTCGATATAATGTCCAAATATGGACAGTGTGGAATTGGACTTTGTCCATTCCCGTAATGGGTCAAACCCGATGGCCATCAGTTCCGGATCCAGGAAGGAGGTAGCCGCAGTCAGTTTGACAATGACGCTTTGCCCCTGACCAGCCCGGGCCAGAGCAGACTGATCGGTGGTGTCCACCGAGGCTTCAAGCTGTCCATAGAGCATCACCCGGGCTGCCAGGCGAAAGGTTTGCTCATAGGATTCCAGGAATTCGGCGAGAACTTCAGGACTTTCACCTAAACGACCTTGGAAGGCTGCCAGTGCCGGTATTTTTTCACCGACCTCTTCCCGGGCTTTGTCCCAGGCTTCAATGTCGGGGAAAATGTTTTCAAGGTTCCAGGTTTCTTCAATCGGCACGTTTGATCGGGCGGGTAAGGTTTTATTTTCCATGAGTGCTTCTCCTTGTGTGTGGATGAAGGTTGAAAGGCAGGGGATTAATGAAACCGGTCTTTGAGGGCTTCTTTGACATCCTCGGGCGCTTTGATAATACCATGCAGGGTGATGGACTCGATGGTGGCGAGGGCAAGTTCGGGGGTGATGTCGTCCGCGAGGACTAATGTCCCGATCACTTTGATGTTCACCGTTTCGTGATTATTCTGTTTTTCTTCCAGGTCGTGACGGGTGTAGACCATTGCCCCAATGACCATGGACTTGCGGGTTTTAATGGAATCGACTGTGGAAGATTGACGATCCAGTTGATTCCGGATCGCGGTGCGGATAAAGTCAGCCCTTGAGGAATAAAACCCTTCGGAGACCAGGAGGTCAATCCGTCCGAGATCGACGGTGCCAATATTGATCGTCAATTTCTCTGAATCTGTCATTTTAACTCCTTGCCATCTGAAAACCATCCAAATGGATGGCGATTGGATGGTTAATAGTATACACCAAAAAAAGGATGATTGAGAATATAGTGCCCGGAAGGAGCAAATTTTAGATATATAGGTAAAGAACTACCTTATCCACCCTGCAAAGCGTTTTTATTCAACCGGAGGATGACCAATGCGCTGAGAATGAGGAGACTGCCGACTATTTCCAATCCGGTAAGCCGTTCTCCCAGGAGAAAATAGGCGGTGATGATGGTAAACACCGGCTCACTGGTCACGATCAGGTTCGCAGTGTTGGAAGGCAGCAGGCTGAGGCTGACGTTGTAGAGCCCGAACCCCAGCAGCGTGGGTCCCGCTGCCAACAGGAATAACAGCAGCCAACCCCGCCAGGCATTTCCCAGGAAGAACATTTCCTCCGGGCGGCTGGCTGTGGCCGGGATGAAGTAGAGGGGCAATAGGTTAAGGGTCAGGAGAATGACCGCTGCAAACAGGAAGGTATAAAAGAGCGCGGACCAGGGATTCAACTCACGTTGGCTGGCACGCCGGCCCATCAGGCTGTAGACCGCATACATCAGCCCGGAGGATAAACCGGTCAGGATTCCAACCGTATTGGTCTGCCAGGCAGCCTGACTGGTTGCCCCGGATACCAATAAGCAACCACCCAGGCAGAGGACCACAGCGATGATCTTGATCCACCCGAGTTGCTCCTTCATGAAAATCCTCCCGAGTATGGCGGTAAAGGCGGCGGAAGCGTAGACAAGTACAGTCGCCACGGCCGCTCCGGTCAGGGTCACGGCCAGGGTCCAGAGGATGTTAAATAATGCCAGCACAGCTCCAAACAGGATCAGAAAGGGGAGGTTTTTAGGATTGATCTTTAGGAGGTGGCGTTTGAAGAGTAATAAGTACGGAAAGCAGGTTAGGACTACAAAGAATTCCCGCCAGAAAGCCAAAATCAGGGCGGGCAGACCGTAATCTTCTGATATCATGCGGATCAGGATGCCCGTAAAGGAAAGGATGACCGCACTGGTAAACGCGATCGAAAAACCACGGGCGGAGACATGCTTTTCGGGGTTGTCTGGGATCAACAAAGCCTCCTTGTAAGGGTTCGTGCTCCATTGTAATCGAGGCATGCGATAGTGAAAACCCCGTCCATCGGGACCAATTTTGAACCTTTTTCCGGGAATTGGCACATACCAGGTGAACGGTTGCGATATACTCAAAAAAGAAAAAAGTTAATGTTGGAATTGACGATAAATGAGATGACCCTCTCTCAATGCGATGATCTGGCTTTGATTAAACGAATTGCCGGACATGAGGAAGAAGCGCTTAATATTTTATTTGAACGCCACGGTGACAAGCTGTTTGGTTATGCTGTTCGCATTCTTGGAAATCCCGGGCTTGCGGAGGATATCCTGCAGGAGAGTCTTCTGGCGATCTGGCAAGGCGCAAAACGCTTTCGTGGGGAGGGGAGTGTCCAGGACTGGATGTTTGGCATAGTTCATCATAAGGCCATGCGTGTTTTCCGGAGAAAACCCACCATTGAGCTGGATGAGGAAATGATGGATCCCGTAAGGTTTGAAGCCCAGGTGGACGAGCGGCTTTCCTCGAAAGAGCGAAAGAGTCAACTTCGAGCCGGACTAAGAACCTTGTCGGTGGAACACCGGATGGTGCTGGAATTGGTATTTTATCAGGAAATGTCCTTGCGGGAAGTCGCAAAAATCTGTGATATTCCGCAGGGAACGGTGAAGAGCCGCCTCAAGTATG
>DPKV01000015.1 GCA_003542325.1 Anaerolineaceae bacterium | reverse complement strand
ATGAAGGGGATGAAGCTTTCCATGATCGTGATCACAAAGATGGCGACGATTATGCCGGCGGTCACCAGTATTTCCTTCGCCCAACCCCGCATTGCGCCGATCATGGCGAAAAGGATCACAAAGATCCAGAAGAGCACGGATAAACTGATCATGCTTTTCCCTCCCTTCCCGGCGTTCCAGCCATATCATAGATCAACGCTGCGATCATGTGAGCAGCTTCCGGTGTTGCCAGGGCGGACATCGCCCGGCTCATCCGGGAGAGGGTATTCGGATTCTGGATCAAGCCAAGGACCCGGTCCAGAAGTTCCGATTCCAACAACTCATCCTGCAGGATCACGGCTGCGCCCCTGTCTTCCAGGAAGCCTGCATTGACTTTTTGATACCGCCAGGCATACGGATAAGGCACCAGAATGGCGGGAAGCCCAAACAGGGGGTATTCACCCAGCGTGGAAGCGCCCGCACGGGAGACGATCAGGTCTGCTGTGGCCAATACTGCGCCCATTTCGTGCAGGTAGGGGAAAACCTGGTAACGTTTTGACTGTTCAGCACTCAGGGTTTGAGCATTGGCTTCAACCTCTTCCCAATCCAGGTGACCGGAAAGATGGACCACCTGCATATGTTTGAGCCATTCAGGCAGGCATTTCATGACCACCTTATTGATGGAACGGGCACCCTTGCTGCCGCCTGTGACCGCCAGGGTGGGCAGGTCGGCCTTAAACCCGAAATAGTCGAGTGCTTTAGCCTTACTCCATCCGGCCAGGTCTGAGCGGACGGGGTAGCCGGTCACGGTCAGTTTGGACTTGTTCGGGAAGTAAGCAGCCGAAGAATCGGTGGTCAATGCGATCCGATCTGCAAAACGAGACAACGCTTTTAGTGCCATAGCTGGTTCAATATCCGGGACATACAGCAGGGAGGGTTTTCCCAATCCGGCAAGAGCCATTGGGAAAGCGACATAACCGCCTGTGAACAGGAGCGCATCTGGTTTGAACTCCCGCAAAATCTTTACAGACGAAAGGTAGCCTTTGAGGAGCTTCCAAATATTTCCGGGAAGCTTTTTCAATCCCACGCCATGCACGCCAGCAGCAGGAATGGCTGTAAATGGGATCTCCAGTCGGGTTACCAGGTCTTCCTCCATACCACCGCGGCCGCCGACCCACAATACCGATCCTTTGTCCAGATCGAGAGCTTCAAGAACGGTTATGGCGGGATACACGCCCCCGCCCGTTCCGCCCGCGCAGATCAACAACCGCACTCCGGGTGCTCCTTTCCTCGGCTTGATGTTTAGCCGATGCTTTCGATACGTTCAAAATAATACCAATGGATGTCAAAGTCACCAGCATGCTGGAACCACCTGCGCTGACAAGGGGCAAGGCGTTACCTGTAAAGGGCATCAGGCCGACAATCACGGCCATGTTCATCAGTGCTTCGATTCCAATCCAGATTGTCAGGCCATAAGCCAGCATTGAACCCAACTGATCGGGTGCCTTGCGGGCAATGACAAACCCACGCCAGATAAAAAGCACAAAAAGGGTGACCAGGAACAAGCCGCCCAAAATGCCGGTTTCTTCGGCAATCACCGCAAAAATGCTGTCCGTGGGGGCCAGGGGCAAGCCGGTAAACTTGGTTTCAGCCTGTCCGATTCCCACACCAAACCAGCCGCCTTTGACGACCGCTTCCAGGCTGCGCTGGATGTGATAACTGCTTTCCAGAGGATCGTTCAGGCTGGTCAGATAGGAACTGATCCGGGCCCGCCCGGTGGGATACAGATACATGAGGGGTACGCCCAACAGGAGGGTTGCAGCGAAAACGATCAGGATGACTTTCCAGTCTCCACCTGCCAGGAAGAACATGATTACCCCGAGCATGATGATCGTCACAGCTGCGCTGAGATCTGGCTGCAAAGCAATCAAGGCAAAGGTCACACCCAGGATAATGATCAAAGGGAAATAACCCATTTTGAAGTTGTTGAACGTGTCCTTATTGCGATAAAGCCAGAAGGACAGGTAGATCACGATCATCGCCTTGGCCAACTCGGATGGTTGAATGGATCCACCCCAAAGGTTGCGGCCGCCCTCATCATCTGCGCCTTTATTCACAACCAAAACCGCAAACAACAGCGCCAGTGTTGCCAGTCCCGCGGGAACCAGGAACTTTTTGAACCAGTGGTAATCGATGAAACTGATGATGGTTCCGGCAACCAGCCCCAGGATGATCCAACGGACCTGCCGGTTAAAGATATAAGTTGGGTCGTCCCAGTTCAGGATTGAGAAGTCCCAACTGGCTGAGTAGACCATCAGCAAACCAAATACCAAAATGACCACCACGATCAACAGCATTGGCATGTCAAATGGCATTTGCAGAGGCCGGGTTTTCTTCGTCCCTGTATTCGATCTGCTTACGAAAGTTCCTTCACCCATTGCTGGTAATGCCTTCCTCGGTCTTCAAAATCAACAAATTCATCAAAACTGGTTCCTCCGGGGGATAACAAGACCACATCCCCGGTTTCAACCCTTTTTGAAGCCATTTCGACAGCTTCTTCCAGCCCGGCACATTGATCCAATGTGTAAGGCCGGTGACCTTCTTCCTGTTCTCCGACGATATTTCGGATCAGATTACCTGCTTCACCAAACAGGACCAGATGATCCACTTTCTGGTGGATCAAACCTGCCAGCGATTCCCAAGGCAGGTCTTTATCCCGGCCCCCGGCCAGCAGGACGATGGGTGCATCAAAGGATTCGATGGCAGCCATTGCTCTTTCAGGTGTTGTGGCAATCGAATCGTCATACCAATCACCGCCGCCCCAGGACCGGATGAATTCCATCCGGTGGGGAACACCTGAGAAATTGACAATGCCTTCAAAGATGGCTTGCAAGGAAAGCGTGGCTGCCGCTG
>DPKV01000181.1 GCA_003542325.1 Anaerolineaceae bacterium | reverse complement strand
CCCAATCCCGCCTGTGCATTTAATAAGTCCGAGATACCAGTTACCTCTTCAGTAGATAAGCCAATTAAAGTCCCTGGATGTTGGGAATTGATGGGCTATGATGCGCCACAATACCTAAATATCCGCTATCCCTTTCCGGTTGATCCGCCAAATATTCCTGACGAAAATCCAACCGGTGTCTATCAACGCAATTTCTCTTTACCTAAAGAATGGTCAGATATGCGGATTATCCTGACTTTCCTTGGCGTCAGTTCCGCATTCGATGTATTCCTTGGGGATCATCATATCGGTGGGAATAAAGGCAGTCATCTGACGGCCGAGTTTGACCTGACACCCTTCCTTGATTCAACGAATGAAAACCTGCTAAAAGTTGTCGTTTATAAATGGTCCGACGGTGCCTATCTGGAAGATCAGGATATGTGGCGTTTTCACGGTATTTTTAGGGATGTGAATTTAACAGCCCGCCCCCAAAATTACCTTCTGGATGTACACATTTCAGCCGACCTGGATTATAAGCACAATATTGGTCAATTTTCAGCCAAATTCTTCACAAATCAATACGCAGCCTTGCCGTTAAAGCTTTCTTTATGCAACCCGAATGGAAATCTTGTCTTTACACGGTATCAAACATCTGAGAAACCCTGCTTTGAAGCTATATCGAATGTCCTGCCCTGATCAGCAGAATCACCTTCTCTGTACAAATTCATTATTGAAACACTCGACGAACAGCAGAACACCATTGAAATCATTTCCATACCGGTCGGTTTTCGTCAGGTTGAGTTAATAAACCAACAATTCCTTCTTAACGGAAAATCGATCAAGTTGAAAGGTGTAAATCACCACGAATTTGACCCGGACACTGGCTGGTGGGTGCCGCCTGACCAGATGGAAAAAGATATTCTGTTGATGAAGCGACACAATATCAATACCGTCCGCAATTCCCATTACACCAACCACCCGTATTGGTACACGCTTTGCGACCGATATGGTCTTTATGTGATCGATGAGGCGGATCTCGAAACGCACGGGTTCCAACTGACCGGAAACTGGAACCAATTGGCGGATTCCTCCGATTGGGAACACGCGTTCCTGGACCGTG
The DNA here is from genome assembly GCA_003542325.1 of Anaerolineaceae bacterium. Taxonomy (GTDB): domain Bacteria; phylum Chloroflexota; class Anaerolineae; order Anaerolineales; family Anaerolineaceae; genus Brevifilum. The sequence continues at coordinate 1,851 of DPKV01000181.1, read as the reverse complement.
CGGAGCGTATGGTTTCCGCCAACCGAAATCACCCATCAATCCTTATCTGGTCTTTGGGGAATGAATCGGGTTTAGGTAGGAATTTTGACAAAATGGTCGCCTGGATTCGAAAGGCTGATCCCTCACGCCCGATACACTACGAAGGCGCAGGTGAATCCGACCTGGTGGATCTGGTCAGCGTAATGTACCCCTCAATTGACGACCTTCATAAGGTTGTTGAGGGCGAAGCTGGCGACAACCGCCCCTATTTTATGTGCGAATACGCCCACGCCATGGGCAACAGTCCCGGTAATCTACGCGAATATTGGCAATTAATTTACGCCTATCCGCGTCTGATTGGCGGCTGCGTTTGGGATTGGGTTGACCAGGGCCTTCGTGACCAAACGCCGGGTAATGAGAATAACTTCCTCTATGGTGGTGATTTTGGCCCCAAAATCAATGATGGTAACTTTTGTGTCAATGGTCTCGTAAATCCGGACCGCATTCCCCACCCCGGATTGCTTGAAGTTCAATATTGGATCCAGCCAATCGAATTGGTCGATATCCTATTAAAAGATGGCACGGTCACTCTGAGAAATAGGTATGATTTCAGTACTCTCAAACAATTGGTTTGTAATTATCGAGTCCATGCCGAAGGTGAGACATTATTTACGGGTCAACAACGTTTACCGGGAGTTCAACCCGGTGAAACCTGTACGATTTATATCCCTGAACTGCAAAGTCTGCTTCCCAATGAGAAGGAAATCTGGTTCGATTTGTCATTTACGTTAGCGAAGGATGTCCTTTGGGCAAATGCCGGCCATGTCATTGCCAGGGAACAGGCGAAATTATTCGATCCAAAGCGCAGTCCCCAACAGAGAACTTCGAAAAGCACTGCATTTTTGATTATTGAAAACCTGCCCGACCGTATTCAGGTCGTAAACGATCATCAACGGTTTGTTATAAACCCCGTTACCGGTTGGATTGAATCCTGGTCAAGCGGGGGTTCTGCAATTCTGACTGAACCGCTCACCCTGAATATGTGGCGATCCCCGACGGACAACGACGTCCATATTGCTCAGGAGTGGGTATTTGATGGGTTGGACCGGACAGAAGCAAGGAAAGACCATTTTGAAATCAATCACAGTGCGGAAGGGCTCATCCTTTCTGTCCACGGAAAGCTTGGCGCTGCCGGAAGCACACCACACAGCCGATATCAATTAACCTATCAATTTTTTCCTTCCGGTCAATTGAAAATCCATCTGATTTGTGAACCGATCAACCTGTTTTCCCGCCTTCCCAGGTTAGGTTTTAAAACAAGGTTATCCAAAGATTATAAAAGTGTTCGCTGGTTTGGACGCGGACCGCACGAAAGTTATTCAGACAGAAAAGATTCGGCTTTTGTCGGCCTTTATTCAACCTCCATAGCTGACCTTCATCATAATTACATCAAACCACAGGAAAATGGCAACCGGTCAGACGTGCGTTGGCTTGAAGTTTCCGGTAATAATTTGGATGGTATTCAGGTGCAAGGCGACCCATACATCAATTTCAGCCTGCAATATTTTAACCTGATGAATCTGACAAAAGCCGGACATATTTCCGATTTGCGATGGGATGATGCGCCTTACCTTTACATAGATTATGCACAGACTGGCTTAGGGAGTAACTCATGCGGACCGGATACCCTCCCCAAATATCAGCTCTCTCCGGAAAAGCATGAATTTAGTTTTTGGCTTTCCCCGAAGAAAATCCTATCTTCGACCACCTCCGCCAAACCCACCACCAGCACCAACCTGAGTAACAATGCTCGATAGAGTTAAGGTTGTGTAAACCGTTCCGTCAGAATATGACACAAAATCGCTTTTTTCT
>DPKV01000211.1 GCA_003542325.1 Anaerolineaceae bacterium | reverse complement strand
AGAGCTTCCCGGACGGAATCCCGCAGCCGGCCTGTGCCCTTGCCATGGATGATCCGTACAAAGGGCAGCCCTGCGAGATAAGCCCGTTCCAGGTACCGGTCCAGCGCGTCCAGTCCTTCGTCCACGCGTTGGCCGCGGATATCCAATTCCACGCCGGGTGATTCAACCGTCGTTGGCAAGGTGAGTTTGCCCTTCCGTTCTTTCCTGGGAGCGGACTCCGGTGAAACTACCGATTCGCCTTTCCGCACCACGTCTGAAAGTCGTGCTCGAATCCGCAGCACGCCAATCTGGACTTCGACCTCATCCTCACTGATCGCCGTGACTACGCCGTCCTGGTCAATGGAACGCAAATGGATCTTCTCACCCAGCCGCAGGGGACCGCTGGGTTTGCGGACGGGGTTTCTCGGTTCCTGCCGGACCACAGGCTCAGCCACTTCCACTTCCAGCTCTTCTATCACTTCTTCCACTTCGTCCACCGCTTCCAAAGGCTGGTGTGCTTTTGCCAACTGCCGCCGTAAAGTTTCCATTGTCTCCCGCAACACCGACAATTCTTCTGTTGTCGACTGCCGGGCCGCTTCCATCATTGCATAGCGCTCATCTTCGATTTTATCCAGTCGCTCCGCCAGTTCATTTCGAATGGATTCAGCCTCCCGCTGGGCAGCCTCTGCCGTTTCCCGCGCCTGGCGCGCCAGGTCCCGCTGGCGGTGGATCTCATCCAGGAGGTCTTCCGCCCGCAGATCGGTTGGGTTGATCTCGTCCCGGGCGGCCTGGATGATCTCCTGGGGCAGCCCAAGCCGTTCCGCAATCGCCAGGGCATTTGACCGGCCGGGCAGTCCAATCGTCAGGTGATAGGTCGGCCGCAGGGTCTTCAGGTTGAATTCCACGCTGGCGTTCAATACACCAGGGGTGGCGTGGGCGTAAGCTTTCAATTCCGGGTAGTGTGTGGCGATCATACTGGTGATGCTGCGATCCAGAAGATGGGTCATCACTGCCCGCGCCAGAGCAGAGCCTTCCTGTGGGTCCGTCCCCGCGCCCAGTTCATCCAGCAATACCAATGAATGTGCATCGGCTGATTTCAGGATTTCAACGATATTGGTCACATGTCCTGAGAAAGTCGAGAGGGATTGCTCTATGGATTGCTCATCACCGATATCCGCAAATACATCCTCAAAGACTGTCAACGCCGAACCGGACTGCGCCGGGATCTGCAAACCGGACTGCGCCATCAGGACCAGCAGGCCGAGGATTTTCAGGGTGACGGTTTTGCCGCCGGTGTTCGGGCCGGTGATCACCAGGGCATAGGTCTCAGCGTCCAGGTCCAGATCAATCGGGACAACGGTTTTTGGGTCCAGCAAAGGATGCCGGGCTTTGTAAAGCCGGATGGTACTGCCGGGATGGGTCCCTTTGGGGTGATCCAGAAAAGGCACCAGGTGCGGTTCCACCGCATCCAGCGTCTCGGCGTACCGGGCTGACATAAAGGCCAGGTCCAGATGCGCCATTGTTTCCACCATCATGACAAGCAGGTCAGCATGTTCAGCAACCGCCTGGCTCAATTCCGCCAGGATGCGCCGGACCTCATCCCGCTCCGCGAGTTCCAGCTCCCGGTAGCGGTTATTCCACTCCACCACCGCCAGCGGTTCCACAAACAGGGTGGCTCCGGAGGCGGACTGGTCGTGGACTACAGCTTTGATCTTGCCTTTGAATTCAGCCCGCAGCGGCAGCACGTTGCGGCCGTTGCGCTGGGTGATGATCGGCTCTTGCAGCATTTTGGCTGTGCTGGCATCGGTGATATAACGCTGCATCCGGGCCATCATCCGCTCATAGGTGATCTTCATTTCACGGCGGACAGCGCCCAGCTTCTCCGAAGCCGAATCCAGCACCTCGCCGCGGTCAGAGATCGTCTTGGAGATCAGGTCCACCAGCCCCAGCCTGACAGGCAGGCCTTCGGCATACCCCGATAGGTGGGGAGTCTCTTCCACCATGTCTTCCAACACCCGCCGGACCATCCGGGAGACGATCAGAGTATTCTTAATTGCCAGCAGTTCCACCGGTTCCAGCACGCCATCCCGTCGGGCCATCCCAACCTGGGGTCGGATGTCCTGGGCGTTCAGGAAAGAAACGTCCACATCGATGCTCAGGATATATCGGGCTTCCCGGGTTTCAGCCTGCCGGGTACGCGCCAGTTCCACGTCCGCTGTCGGGCGTAATTGGCGCGCCAGTTCAGCCGAGGCGCTGAAATCAGCATACTCCACCAGCCTGGCGATGATCTTCGAATATTCAAGGGTTTCCAACGCTTTTTCATTCATGCGAAGAAAAGTTTATCATGGTTTGGGGAATGGCGAATAGTGAGTGGTGAATGGGCATCAGGCGATTAGGAATTAGGCAATCAGGAAATTAGGGAGAGAAGGGATAATATTAATACGTCAAAGGCAAAAGCTGTAAAACTTATTTTTGGAAGAAGGACCAAGTCCATCAACCAGCCACAACATTATTCAAACCAGCCTAAGGATAATGGAATATCAAGTAATAACTTTCAAAGGTTGCGTTTTTTCATTTATCCAAATCTAAAT
>DPKV01000180.1:3975-7343 GCA_003542325.1 Anaerolineaceae bacterium | reverse complement strand
CTGCTGCTCCTTGTGGTTGCAGCATTCCTGGCCACAATTTACCTGTATACGAAAGGATGGATCGAACTGCCAACGGCCGTTCTGAATGTGATTGAAAAAGGGCTGTCTCTGATCCAATAATCCCATAAAAGAAAAAACGCCGAGGAGTCTGTCTATCTTCGGCGTTTATTGTTTTAAAGCTGGGCCTTATTCCGGTATCCGGGCAATGGCTGCGACGGTGTCGTTCTTTTCAAGGTTCATGATCGTCACCCCGCGGGTGGCACGGCCCTGGATGGAAATGTCACGGACGGGGATGCGGATGACAATGCCGCCGCTGGAGATCAAGGAGACCTCATCGTTTTCCTGGACAACCCGCGCCTCGGTGATCTTGCCGATTTTCTCGGCAGCATTTTTATCAATGGTGGCAATGCCCATGGTCGCCCGACCTTTGGGGCTATATTCATCAAGAGAGGTCCGTTTCCCAAAGCCTTTTTCTGTGATGACCAACAGGTAACCCTTCGGTTCAACGACTTCCATGGCAGCCACCTGGTCGCCTTTCCGTAAATTGATCCCGTTCACACCCATGGCTTGCCGTCCCATGGGACGAATTTCGGTTTCGGCGAAACGTAAGGCCTGGCCGTTCCTTGAAATGAGCATAATCTCATTCTCGCCGCCCGTCAGGCAAACCCAGCCCAGATGATCGTCCTCATCCAGGGTGATCGCGATCAGACCGGAAGGCCGGACCGACTCAAATTCCGAGAGGTTTACCCGTTTGACCCTGCCTTTGAGGGTTGCCATTGTACAATAATTGGCGTCGGCAAAGTTGGCAACCGGCACCACGGCTGTGACAGCTTCATTCGGGTCAATATTGATGATATTGACCAGCGGGATACCGCGTCCGGTGCGCCCTTCCTCGGGCAGCTGCCAGACTTTCTCGGAGTAAACCTTCCCCTTATCCGTGAAGAACAGCAAGACGCTCAGGGTGTGACAGCGCAGGAAGAACTTGACCTCGTCCTCATCCCGCATGGACTGTCCGATCACACCCCGGCCGCCTCGTCCTTGTGCGCGATAAGTGGTTTCGGAGACCCGTTTAACGTACCCCTTTTGGGTGATGCTGACGAAAACATCTTCCTTTTTGACCAGGGCTTCTTCCGAAAGGTCGTTGTCGGCATCCGGGGAGATCACCGTCCGTCGTTCGTCTCCGAATTGTTCCGCAACCTCATTGAGGTCTGTCCGGATGATCTCCAGGATCTTCTTGGGGTGGACTAAAAGGTCTTCGAGGTATTCAATCCGGGCCATGATCTCTTTATGCTCATCCAGGATCTTCTGACGTTCCAATGCGGCCAGCCGGCGGAGCTGTAAATCGAGGATGGCCTGCGCCTGGGCATCACTCAGTTTGAACCGTGACATCAGCCTTTCTTTGGCGATATCCGCATCAGGTGATTCCCGAATGGTGTTGATCACATCATCCAGGTTTGCCAGGGCGATCAGGTAGCCTTCCAGGATGTGTGCCCGAATTTTGGCTTTCTTAAGTTCATATTCGGACCGTCGGGTGATCACGTCCTGGCGGTGTTCCAGGTAATATTGCAGGGCACGTTTGAGGGTCAACAGGCGGGGTTCACCTTTGACCAGCGCCAGGATCTGCGCACCAAATGTGGATTGCAGCGGTGTGTATTTATAAAGCTGGTTGAGGACCCGTTTGGCCTGAGCGCCGCGCTTCAACTCGATCACGATCCGCATACCGGTCCGGTCCGATTCGTCTCGCAGGTCGCTGATCGAGTCCAGCCGGCCTTCCCGCGCCAGCTCTGCGATCCGTTCGATCAGGGTGGTTTTGTTCAACTGATAGGGAATTGCGGTGATAGTAATAATAAACTTGCCGGTTTTTGATTCTTCAATGACAGCCGTCCCACGCATGACGATGCGGCCGCGTCCTGTGCTGTACGCAAGACGAATGCCCTCGTCGCCGATGATCATCCCCCCGGTCGGGAAATCCGGTCCGGGAACGAATTCCATCAGCTCTTCCACGCTGACATCGTCCATCTCGTCATAACGGTCAATCAGGTGATTCAATGCCGCGACCAGTTCACGCAGGTTATGCGGTGGGACGTTGGTCGCCATCCCCACCGCAATCCCTGCTGAACCGTTCAGTAACAGGTTCGGCAAGCGGGAGGGCAGGACCTCCGGTTCCTGGAGGGACCCATCAAAGTTGTCGATGAAATCCACCGTTTCTTTGTCCAGGTCAACCAGCATCTCTTCGGCGATCCGGGAAAGTCTGGCCTCGGTGTAGCGCATGGCTGCCGGAGAATCACCATCAATGGAGCCGAAGTTACCCTGACCGTCCACCATCATATAACGCATGGAAAAATCCTGCGTCATGCGGGCCATGGCATCGTACACGGCCTGATCGCCATGGGGATGGTACTTCCCCAGTACTTCACCAACGATCCTTGCCGATTTCTTATAAGCGGTATTTGCCCGGATGCCCATATCCCGCATGGCATATAGAATCCGGCGGTGGACGGGCTTGAGGCCATCCCGCGCATCGGGTAAGGCCCTGGCGACGATCACGCTCATGGCATAATCGAGGTAAGCCACTCGCATTTCATTGTCGATGTCTACATGTTGAACGATACCAATTTCCGACATTCAGTATTTTCCTTGCTAGCGATTATCGTTTTGATCCTGGAATAACAATCACCTCCAAAAGACCTGAGCGGAGGCGATTGGTAACCTGCACAACCCTAATATTATACCCCAGGATGGCGGAATCCGGGCTTCCCTTCAAAAATACTATATTTTTAATTAAATGAAGCGGAAAACAATCACTGAGGAAAATAGCCACAGATTATTGCGAGTCCATCAAAATCGCATATTTGTTCTAATTATGGCTTGATTTGACATAATTAAGGGTTATACTGGTTTTTGCAAAGATTGAATTATTTGACACGAATTGAAGGGTTGCATGGATCCAGAGTACATCATCATCCGGGGAGCCAAAGAACATAATCTCAAAAAGGTGGATATCAGCCTGCCGCGCTATAAACTGATCGTATTGACCGGCGTTTCCGGCAGTGGGAAATCTTCACTTGCTTTCGACACGCTTTACGCAAAGGGGCAGCGTCGGTACGTAGAGTCCCTTTCAACCTTTGCCCGGCAGTTCTTCGGACAAGTTGTGACCCGAATGTAAACGCTTCAGATAGTATGGTGCGCTCCGGTTGCCTGCCTCCCGAAGGGAGATGAGCGCACCGGATTGAATCCCGGCATAAGGATATGTTGTTATAGAATTAACCACAAAGGCCACAAAGAGCACAAAGGTTTTGCTTCGTGACACTTCGTGTCCTTTGTGGTAATAAAAATATCGGTGCGCACAAAAGAGGTGCGCACCCTAC
>DPKV01000180.1:0-3961 GCA_003542325.1 Anaerolineaceae bacterium | reverse complement strand
AGCTGACCGTCGCTCATTTGATAGACCACATCGGCGTCTTCCACAATGCTGACATCGTGGGTGACGAGGATCACGGTATAACCCTCATTATGAGCCAGGTCTGAAAGGATCTTGACGACCATCTCGCCATTCGCCACGTCCAGGTTGCCGGTGGGTTCGTCGGCNNGGCGCGGGCGATGGCGATGCGCTGCTGCTCACCGCCTGAGATCATGTTGGGGAACCGCCGGTGGACCGACTCTGGCAGGCTGACTTTGGCAATATATTCAGAAGCTGCCGCCGCGGCATCCTTTGGAGAGCTTCCGCACAATTCCATAGGGTAGCAGACGTTTTCCAGACAGGTCATCAGCGGGAAAAGATTGAAGGACTGGTAAATCACCGCCACATTTTCCCGACGGTATTTATCCAGGTCCACTTCATCCGTCGCCGTTCCCATATAGCGGACATGGCCCCGGGTCGGCAGTGCAAGGCCGGCCATGATCGAGAGCAGGGTGGTCTTGCCGGAGCCGGATTTGCCGATGATGGCGTAAAGCGTGCCTTCCAGGAAGGATACGTTGACGTTCCTGACGGCTGATACGGTCTGGTATTTGTTTTGATAACTGAAACTGACACGTTCGAGTTCGAGAATAGGTTCCACGGTACCTGTCTTCCTTATCCTGGTGACGGTTTGATACTATTCCTTTGTGAAAAGAATGTCCAATACCTCGGACCTGCCCATGAGGCCGATGGCGATGATGATCCCATAGGTATAAATGAGAACAAACCATAATAGATTCCAGCTAAAGAGGTAATGCCACTCCGGGCGGATATAGATGATGGCCAGAACCGGAACAATGCCGATCAGGAACAGGATGAATTGTTCCAGGAAGAAAGCACTGTAGACCTGGCGTCGTTTGGCCCCAAGGCTGCGCATGACAGCGAATTCGTGCAGACGGTGACGGGTCAGCAGGTAGGAGAGGATGAACCCGATGATCCCGGAGACGACCAGCATGATGGACATCACCAGGTCCATGAAAAAGATGTGCTGCTGAATGGATTCAACGGCATCGGACAGGGCACGGTCCTCAATGACGACGGAAAGCCTTTTCTGGTTGATCGTCCCGATCTGGCTGTAACGTTCTTCTTCAAGGTAATCCCGCAATGCCGATAGTTCCCGTGTGTTCTCCGGGACAAGGCTTGCCGTTAAGATGTCGTCAGCCAGATAACCGTTAGGTGCCCGCCAATCCTCTGAGGGATCGTCCTGTGCTGATTCGAGTTCCAAATAAGCCTGATCATTATATAGTGTGATATAGCAGATCAGTGACCAGGGCGTGTAAATGATGGGTGATCGGCTGCCCTGTTGATAGCTCCCGACCACGAGGAAGTCATGGGCTTCCATGAAGACGCCGCGATCCGGGTCTGCCAGATAGATGGCAATCCGGATCGTATCGCCCAGATTGATCCCGTTCTCTTCCATAAAGCGGTCCGGCAGGGCGGCGATAGTTCCGTTCGAACGGAAGGAACCATCGTCATAGCCATCCAGCCAGTCGATTACCGGGTCCTGAGTTTGATAAAACTCAGGTGTTGTGTAAATACTGTCCGTAAACAGAATGACCGGCATCTGCCTGACCAGCGCCTGGTACCAGTCGTAGCCCCACGCCGGATTGTGTTCGACAACTTTCGGCCTCCGGGGAATCTCAGTGTTAATGGTGTCCTCCCCGGCCTGACTGATGACTCCCAGATAGGTGTAATTCATCTTGTTTGTCAGGATCATCCGCTCGATGTAGGGATTGTTCTTCTCAAAGGTCTGCCTGAGGCGCGTGATATAGTCACCAGCAACCTCGTTTGCTTGCCTTGGGTGACTGCCATCAGAACTATAGGCAGGTTCGAGCAGGTGAAGAATATCCGCAAAGAAATGCAGGGGAACTTCTCTTGATTCGCCAAGGTAGGTGGTCATGTAAGCCAGGGTCTGGACCTCATCGTAGACGGCTTCAGCTTCTGCCAGTTGCTGGTTCTCTGCATAACCGATGGCAACGATGAACATTACCAGAACGAGGGCAGTGACGGGTACGATCAGGCTTCGGATCCAGTTCCTCCGGATGGACCTGAGCGCGAAACGCAAGCCGATGGTGGGTACATTTCCAAAGCTGATCGCCTTACCGGCATTGGTGGACGGCCCGGATGCCTTGCGGATTTTTCTGCGTTTGGGTTTACGTAAGGTCAGGACAGCAAACACGACAGTGATCAGGATGATGATGGAAATCAGCAGCCCGGCGGATGCCCACCGAACCCAGGCCGATGTGGTCAGTTCGGGGTTGAACTCAACCGGGATACCCATCGCCCGTTCACTGTAGCGAATGTCCAGAACAGATTCCTGCTGGAGAGAGTCCCAGACAGCCGCTGTGATTCGGGTGTCCATGAAACTGCCGACCAGGGTGCCTAACAGGGCTGATAGAATGGCGACCAGCAGGATGCCAAAAAGCAAATAAGCTGCTGTTCGGGTTCGGCCCGTACCCAGCATCATCATCACACTGGCGGTCTGCCGCTGGCGGCTGATGAACAGGTACGAAAACAGGATGGCGGCTGCGATCCCGGCCATGGCGCTAATCGCCGTCAGGGAAATCGCCTGCTCACGGAGAGTCAGGATGGGTTTGACTGCCGCAGCATAACCCTGGTCTTCAATCTGGATCTCAATATTCTCCGGAAGGATGTCATTCAGGTATCCAACGTATTTGTCGACTGCTTCATTCTCGATCAGGACCCGCAGGAATTCGTAATCGTCCGGCGGCTTTTCAACCCACTCCGCCAGAGGTATATAGACCTGGAACGCCAACCCGGAATATTCCTGGAAGATCCCCGCGATCCTCATGTCGGCAGAATAATCAAAACCTTCTTCTATCCAATAGCTGGAGGCAGGGTCCCCGCTTGGGTTGGAATGGAAATTTAACGACCAGGTGTCGCCAACCTCAAGGTCCAGCAGGGCGGCAACCCGGTCGCTGATATAGCAGGTAATAAGATCGGCGGTATCGAATTCTCCATCCATCAGGCGGGTTTGGTTGAGGTGAAGGGGTGCAATTGCCGGCAGGTAGGAGGAAGCCGTAACGGAAAAGGATTGATCCACAATGGTCAGGGAATCGAACAGCTTTTTCCAAAGCTGACCCTCAGAGGTTTTGAAGTAATCGGGTTGATCGGTGATGTCTGTGATCTCCGAAAGGGTTTGCAGTTCCGCTTCATGGGCAGGATTTAACGCTGCAGGGTTGACCAGGGTGGCCGTGCGTCTGCCCTGGACGTAATTGATGATCGCCGCGCCGAGATAGGTCCGCTCTCTTTCAAGGCTGTCCGTGATCCTTTCCCCCCGGGTGTTCACCGGGCTGATGAGAATAAAATTATCCTCTTTCAGGCTGTCGCCAAACAGAATATCCTTTGACAGGGCTGTCCAGGCATTGTCATCTTCCGGGTAAGCCGGGCTGAAGGTGAAGATCACAATGTCAACGAATGGAGAAGCCTGCTGTTTGACTTCGGTCCCGTTCTCAGCATAAGCGAAGATTTCCCGTTCGGTGTCCACGGCCAGGACGGCCGGATGATCGATGATCGGGGTCAGGTCCAGGTTGGCCATGTTCGTCTGAAAGACCTCATCGGCCCAGGCGCCGTTGATATTTTCCAATCCGCCGTATTTCAATGAGATGACGGTCTTGAACTGTTCATCCGCCTGCGCCAGCATCCGATCTGCTGAATAGAGCATGCTGCTGCCCAGACTGACAAAAAGGATCGCCGCTGAAAGAAGCAGAACAAATAAAAGGCTTTTCCACGGCGACCGGATGACGCTGTTGATACTGTGTTTTAACATAAATGGCATAATGGGACTCTACTATCGGCGTAATCAGATTGATTTAATTTCCTTTACAATCATGGCAATTTATTCTATCGTACTTTGATTAATCCGAGAACAGTACCAATGGACCTGTCAGGGCAAAGTAGTAATGTC
>DPKV01000079.1 GCA_003542325.1 Anaerolineaceae bacterium | reverse complement strand
ACGAAACTGAATCTATTTTTTTATAAAGGATTGGGCGACACCGAGCAACGTAGAGGCCACCAATGATCCGGATTGGGATCGAGAAGCTGTCTGCCCCATTGGGCTGGCAGCCATGAGGGCATCCATCGCGGCCTCCATGTTGCTTTCCCCATCCTGTTTCGATTGGAAGAAAGCCATTCCTGCTCTGAGGAGATCATCCATGTCAAGTTTCTGATCTGCCTCGCTGCTGTTTCCGCCACCGGTCAGGCTTGAGAGTAATCCTCCCAGCAAATCGCTGCTGCCATCCTGTTTTTCTTCGGGTTTTTCGACGCTTAAAAGGCTATTCACCAAAACACCAATGGTGTCGGAGGTTAATTCACTGCCCGCAAAACTCTTGGCTGCTTTGGCAAGGCCTTCCGCATAGAGTTTACCCGATCCACTTTCAGCTTTCTTTTCCACTTGCTTGCTGGCATAAGCTAATTGGTCGGCGACCGGGAGGTCGCTCTTCTTTGATACAGCAGATTGGATCAGATCAAAGATTTGGACCATATGATCGCCATGATCATGATTGTAAGTATCCGCTTCGTTGAGCGACTTCTGTTCCTTGGTCAGGGCTGAGGTCACCGATGAAAACAAAGTAACGAGGTCAAGATTTTGCGCCATAGCGATTAGTCTTTCAGATCATCGGGAAGTTCAGGAATCTCAAGTTTCATGCCCATGCGGATATTCTTATGGCTGCCTTCGAGAACTTCTTTGTTATGCTCTTCCAGGTATTGCCAATAAGGCGGGGTAGCGTGTTTATAGTACTTTAGGGCAACGTGGCTGAGAGTCTCGTTATTGGATTCGACTGTATGAACGGTGATGATCTTGGGTTTTAATGTGGAATCAAGCATTGTCTTTTTGTTTGCGAAACCCTGCAACCGGTCTTCCTTCGCTTCATTGATTTGCTTGTCTTTCATGGCCTTAAGTTGAGCTTCCATTTGAGCAATTTTTGCCTCTGCTGCCTTAAGTTCTTCACTGCTGTCTTTCTTTGTATCTATATTCTGATTGAGCAATGATTTCACAGCTTCCTGAGAAGCCTTCAATTCAGCCTCAAGTTTTGCGATGGTTTCTTTCTCATCTTTTGAGGAAAGCGCTTCCGCGGCTTTTTTGAAAATGCCTTTTTTCTCTTCTTGTTCTGCCATTGGTGCGATCCTTTCTTTGTTCCAGCTAATTTAGAAATATTAGTTTTCTATATGCCATTATAACATAGACAATAACGGTTATATATACATATAATATCAGAATTAAAAAATGTTTCTCGTTTTGATGATATATGCTAAAATGGTAGTAGCAATCTGATGTGGATAACGGATTTCTAGGAAATTTTCTAAATTATGTGTTTGAATTAAATCTAAAGGAGATAACGATGAAACTCACTCCCCCCAAGAAAGTAACTTTCTATATTTCATTAATTTTTGGCGTATTGTCAGTATTGTTTTTGGTTGTGAAGGTTCCATTTGTGTCTGATTTCACATATGCCATCATGACCGTTGCCTGGATCCTGATGATCCTGGGCGTCGCTTTCAAAGGTTTCTAGACTAATTTCTGTTTAGTTAAGAAAACGAAAATCAGATTATTCATCCACATAACCAAGCAACCTTGATCTTCAAGGTAGTAGATTGCTGTGTACGAGGACAGTTAGCAAAATTTGTTGACTGTCCTTTTGTGTAATAACTTTAATAATTTATTAGATAATTATAGTAAATATTGACACTGATTTTTCTGCATGCTATAATTCCTAGGATTACAAGAAATATGATATTATGGATACTATTGGACGTATTAACACATTCTTGTTTTGAGGAGTATTGATGTCAGAGCTGGTAATTAATAATTTGCATGTCTCGATAGACGATAAACCGATTATAAAAGGCCTCAATCTGATTATTCGGCAGGGTGAGGTGCATGCTATCATGGGGCCAAATGGGACCGGCAAATCCACTTTGGCATATACGATCATGGGACATCCCGGTTACGAGGTAACTGAAGGCGATATCCTGATTGATGGGAAGAGTATTCTGGAGAAGGAAGCGGATGAGCGTTCCAGGGAAGGCATTTTCCTGGCTTTTCAATATCCCATATCCATCCCTGGTGTGACCGTCGCGAATTTTCTGAGGACAGCCGTCAATGCGCACAGGCGCCATGCGAAACCGCCCCAGGAAGATATCTCCATTCTCGAGTTTCGAAAGTTACTGAAATCCAAGATGGACCTGCTGGAAATGGATTATTCCTTTGGCGGCCGTTATCTCAATGAAGGATTTTCCGGTGGAGAAAAGAAGCGGACGGAAGTCTTGCAGATGGCGGTGCTCGAACCGGCTTTTGCAATACTGGATGAAACGGATTCGGGCCTCGACATCGACGCCATCCGGATTGTTTCCGATGGTGTGAATGCGCTGAAAGGACCCAAGACCGGCGTGATGGTGATCACGCATTACCAGCGGATATTGAATTATATCCAACCCGAATTTGTCCACATTATGTACAATGGACGGATCGTAGAATCGGGCGAAAAGGACCTGGCTTTGCGACTTGAAGAACAGGGTTACGATTGGATCCGCGAAAAATTCGGACAAGAAGAAATAGCCTAATGATTTTGGAGGTCTTCCATGAGCAAGAACCCGGAGACTGATTTTTTAAACGATATTAGTGATTATCAGTACGGTTTTAGCGATCCTGATACATTTGTATTTAAGAGTCGAAAAGGTCTGGACGAAGAAGTTGTCCGGGAAATTTCCGCCATGAAAGGCGAGCCTGAGTGGATGTTGGAATTTCGACTGAAAGCTCTAAAACATTACCAGGAACGTCCT
>DPKV01000064.1 GCA_003542325.1 Anaerolineaceae bacterium | reverse complement strand
GCGACCATATCAAAGCGGTTGAAAGCCGGCATGAAATAAACGCCCTGGAAATCCTGCTTGAGGTCCTGGATCAATTCCACCGCAATCTTTGCACCTTCCGCAGCCATGTCCTCACCTGCGCCGGCGATCCGGTCCTGAATCGCTTCCGGGATGACAATTCCCGGTACCTCATTATGCAGGAAACGGGCGTGGCGGTCGGTAACCAGTGGCAGGATACCCACAATAACCGGGACCGGCAGCTTGCCGAACTGATCCTCATATGACTTCATGAAATTACGAGCCTTCTCGACCTCATACACAGGCTGGGTGATAAAGTAATCCGTGCCTGATTCCAATTTCTTCCGCAGCACCTTGAACTCTCTTTCCAAGTTGTTCGTGCAGAGGTTAAGTGCTGCACCCACGAAGAAAGAGGTCGGTTGACCAATCTTTCCCCCGGCATGGTCCACACCGGTATTGAAACCTTCTTTAATAAGCCGAATCAAACCCGTCGGCACCAGATCGTAAGAATCACTGGCGTCCGGGTAATCGCCGATGGCTGTCGGGTCACCCATGATCACAAACACATTCCGCACGCCCATCGCGTGAGCGGCCAGCAGGTCACCCTGCACCCGCAACAGGTTCCGGCCGCGGGTCGGGAAGTGCAGGTTTGTTTCAACGTCAAAGCGGGACTGCACCAGGTGGCAAACTGCCCAGGGGCTCATCCGCATCCGTGCCATCGGGCTGTCGGCGACATCGATCACATCAGCGCCGGCGTCAGCCAGCAGGGACGCGCCGGCCAGCAGTTTATGGGTGGACAGGCCGCGCGGCGGGTCCATCTCCACTGCAATCACGAATTTTCCAGCTTCCAACTTTTGAGCGAGATGTGACCGCTCCTCAGCAGGCTCAACATTCTCTATGGAAGCTGCTTCCAAATCAAGGACGCCGTTCACCCTCAAATTCACAGGCGGNNCCGCCGATCATGGCAGCGCCTGCCTGCCAGAAAGAATACGCATACTCCCGGAAATAATCCGGTCCGGCCGGGTACATGATCCGCCCACCCACCCGCTCCGGGAATCCGGCGTTGGGCATGATGGAGAAATCGGCTTCGGGCAGGGTCTGCTTCATCAATTTCAGGATGCGCAGGAGCTGTACCGGGCCGCCGGAACAATTCACACCGATCACATCCACACCCATCGCATGGATGTCCTTTGCGACTTCCTGGGGTGTGTTACCCAAAAGCGTTCTGCGGTCACGGGTGAAGGTCATTGAAGCGACAATCGGCATGGCAGAGTCAACCGCCTTTACTGCGCGGACAGCCTCACGGACGGCATAAAGGTCGACCATGGTCTCGATCAGGATCAGGTCCACACCGGCTCCAATTAACGCTTCAGCCTGCTCCAGATAAATCTCATAGGCTTCTTCCGTCTGGATTCTGCCGAATGGCGCCAGGGGCATCCCCAATGGCCCAATATCACCGGCGATCATGACGTCCTTGAAAGAAGCCGCCACCACCCGGCGGGCCAGTTCAACCGCCGCAGCATTCACTTCTTTCACCCGCTCATCCAAACCATGCCGTTCCAGCTTGGTCCGGTTTGCGCCGAAGGTGTT
The DNA here is from genome assembly GCA_003542325.1 of Anaerolineaceae bacterium. Classification (GTDB taxonomy): domain Bacteria; phylum Chloroflexota; class Anaerolineae; order Anaerolineales; family Anaerolineaceae; genus Brevifilum. Next base: position 2,277 of record DPKV01000064.1, on the reverse strand, counting down.
CGTTTTGATCACTTCCGCTCCCGCCTGGATATAATCGCGGTGGACCTCCCCAACCATGGCGGGATGAGTCAGGTTGAGTTCGTCAAAGCAGGAATCAATTTCAACACCGCGTTCGTGCAGCAGCGTCCCCATGGCGCCGTCCGTCACGATTGGGCGGTCGAGTTGATGTAACCGTTGGATAAATTTCCGCGTTTCTTTCTCTTTCATGGCTTGAAGTCCTTAGTCATTGAGCAATTGTTCCACACGGCTCGTGCCAACGTTGAAATATTTGGCGTCAGGGTGATGAACAATGATGGCGGCAGTGGATTGTTCGGGTATCAGCTGGTAAGCCGAGGTCAGGCTCATACCCAGCGCAGATTCAGCCGGCAGCAAGTCAAACACTTTCCGATGGTCTTCCAAATCCGGAATGGCCGGATAGCCCCAGGAGTAACGCTTGCCGCGTGTGGCAGGCAGTTTTAATTCCTGCAAAATATGCGCATGGAGGTAATTCGCAGTCGCTTCCGCCATCTGGACAGCCAGGCCATGCAGAAAATAAGCTTCGGAATACTCTGCAGCGGCTTCCATCTCGCCGAAGCGCGCTGTCGCCCCAGGCCCCACTGTGACCACCTGGAAAGCGACCACATCCATTCGACCCGAATTCACCGGCGCAAAATAATCCGCCAGGCAAATGCCATCGCCCCCGTGTTGGCGGGGGAAATTATATCGCTGAAGGATGACCGGTGAATCGGACTGGAGCGTCTCGGGATCATAGACCAGCAATGTGTCCTCTACGGATTGGCAGGGCCAGTACCCGTAAACACCCTGCGGTTTCAGCCAGCCTTCATTTTCCGCATCCTTGCGCATCCAGGCCAGCCGGGTTTCAAATTCAGCTTTGAGTTTTTTCCATTCTTCTCCGTGAGCGTTCTTAGCGCCCCAGGAAAGACGGAAGAGTTCGTTTAAGGAGAGGTGCTCACCCACCATCGCCAGCGGCATCCCGGTCACAACCCGCGGTCCCCAATAGGGCGTTTTGGGCAGGTCCGTCAGTTGTGTCACGGTCGATTTCCGTCGCGGTGTAACTGCATGCTGTGGAGAGAGTTCCTTCCCGAGTTCATAATCGGCTGCTTTTTGAATCTGATCAAGTAATTCAGTTCGCTTTTCAGGGCGCATCAACGCGTCCATGGTGGATAAGCCCTCAAAGGCATCCTTGCAATAAAACACACCGGGGCTGTAATAATGCCCTGATTCAGTCAGCAGGATACGGTTACCAAAGCGCGGGTTGATGGCTGCGCCGCCAATCAGGACCGGGATTGCCAGTTCGCGCCGGTCCAATTCGTTGATGATCAACGGCATCTGTTTACTGGTGGAAACCAAAAGAGCGCTCAGCCCAATGGCATCCGCCTTTTCTGCCACAGCCTGACTGATGATGGTTTCGGCCGGCACCTGTTTTCCCAAATCCACAACGGTGTACCCGTTATTGGAAAGGATCGTCTTGACCAGGTTCTTACCGATGTCATGCACATCACCATACACCGTCGCCAGGACCAGTTTCCCCTTGGTTGTGCCCTCCTTCTTTTCAAGGAAGTTCTCCAGGTAGGTCACTGCCACCTTCATGACCTCCGCGCTTTGCAGCACAAACGGCAGGATCAACTCCCCTGCGCCGAACTTGTCCCCCACATCTTTCATGGCGGGCAAGAGGACTTCATTCAGAATCTCAACCGCTGTCTCACCTTTTGGCCGGGAACTGTCCCGGTTGAGAATGGCGTCGATATCCGCTTCCACGCCGGCCTTATGCCGATGCAGGATCGCCCAGTGCAGCCGTTCCTCGGGAGTCAGCGAGTCCAGTGCTTCCTTTTCCGTAGACTCGTCCGCTCCCGTATCTCCCACCGATTCAAAATAAGTGATCAGATGCGCCAGCGCATCAGGGTCACGGTTGAAGATCAAGTCTTCGGCCAGCTTCCGTTCTTCCGCCGGAATCTCCGCGTAGGGTTTGATATCAGCCGGGTTGACGATCGCCATATCCAACCCCGCCTCAACGGTGTGGTAAAGCATCACACTGTTAAGAACTGCACGGGCCGGTTTGGACAGGCCAAAGGAGACGTTGCTGACACCCAGCGAGGTTAACACGCCGGGCAGTGCGGCTTTGATCCGCCGGATGCCTTCCAGCGTCTGGATGGCGGAGTCCTGTAAATCCGGGTCACCTGTCGCCAGGGTAAAGGTCAACGCGTCATAAACCAGGTCTCCCGGTTGAAGACCGTGTTCGTTCACCGCCAGGTCGTAAATGCGGCGGGCCACTTCCAG
>DPKV01000144.1 GCA_003542325.1 Anaerolineaceae bacterium | reverse complement strand
AGGCGCGATCACAGGCTGGGCTTTCACGAATGACCCAATCCCGGCGGAGGACGGGCTGCCGAAGATCTTCAGCGCCTCCGGGACCCCCATCCCGGATGTGTTCCAGGCGGGCCAGTGGACCTACAGCCCCTCCGGGCTGCCGATCTCGATCCTGACCGGCAAGCTGTCCGCCGACCGGGCGATCAAGGCGCTGGCGAAGCGAAAGTAGAACCCATTCCGCACTGAACAAAGACTCCCCCAGGGCCATCGCAAAGTACACCAAGCGTTTTCTGCATGAAATGGTCAATCAACAACCCCATCCCCAGCCCTTCCCCTCGGTGAGGGGAAGGGTGCCCGAAGGGCGGAAAGGGGTGGTTTTTGGATTATCAACAGTTCATCAAGCCGGAACAAATGACTTTGTAGTTGCACTGAGACTACCCCGATGGGGAGTTTATCTTTAAGCCGGGCATGATACAATCTCAAAAAGCCATCCTCTGACAATGCGGTCCATCGTAAAAGGAGCGAACCATGAGCAACCCCACTGAATATAACCGCGCCGAATACATCGGACGCCTGGTGCGGGTGGATATCCCCGGCGCATTGGATTATCTGGACGCCTGCGGTGAGACCGAACGGGTTGATGCGCTCCGGCAAAGGCTGATGAACCCGCCCGCCTATGATACAAAATACGCCTTCCTGAACCCCTTCCTGAACGCCTACCAGAATTATTTCCAGACCTGCTTTGGCGCGGGGCTGGCCGGCGCGGCCGACCTCAAAGCCGTTGAAACCGTCGCCTGCACGGCCCTGGAACAAAACCTGCGGGAACTGCTCGCAATGCCCGATGCGGACTTGGAACAGTTGGAGGACGCGTTCTGTCACAAGGCACAAGCTGCCGGGCTGGAATGCCTTGCGGGCAAGACCCAAGGCTACCGTGGCCCCTATATCTGGGAGCAGACGACCCGGGCCGATTACGCGGTCGAACTGCCGCTGGGCATCGAAACGCTGACCCTGTTCTGGATGGCCGGCTTCATCATGCGGAGCTGGCTGGACTGGCTGACCGATGGGGACGCCGGCGCGGGCGGCTGGGCCAAGCCGGAGGGCATCTACTGTGTGCGCAAGGCTTACGAGAAGGTCATCGACCAGCCGCGGTTTCAGATCTCCTTCCTCATACACGAAGCCCAGCACCACGCCGATCTGCGGCAGTGGGACCTGTCGCCCGGCGACCTCGAATACCGGGCCAAGCTGGTGGAGCTGATGCATTACCCCGATGCCACCTTCCTGAAGTCGCTGCTGATCGAGGGTGACCTGGGCAGCAAGGACAACAACCACGCCTGGGCCGCCGGGAAGATCACCGCGGGGTTGGCGGCATGGATGACGGAGCAGAGCGTTATGGGGGGAAGAGAATTGTTGGAGAAGGTTGCACAGGATGAAAAGACGTGGGCAGAGAATCGGAAGAGGGTACAACGGGGCGCGCGGGCGTTATTCGATGCCCATACCGCACAGGTGGAGCAGACAAATGGCGAAGGGATTGAAATTATTTAGACCATCCTTATCCGGCTCACCTGTTTTAAGTTGATAAGGACTTATACTCCGCCGGTGTGAAGAAGGAATCGTACCCCTGCATTTGAAGGAGCTCCTTCTTCGCCTCGATCGCCTTCCTGGCCCCGCACTCCCCATCCGGGATAGGGAAGCAGATGTGGCACAGGTGCACATCCTCCCGGCCTCCGATCTGCCAGGTCGTCGTACGTGAGCCGCCGACCGCCATACCGGGAATGAACATCGGGGAAACCGAAGACTGCTTATGTTTGCCATAAAAAAATGGTAGCGCTGCCCTTCGAGGTGCCGGCTGCACGCGGCGCAGGTACCGGTGGGCTGGCGGTTGGACAAACGGGAGGGGACAGTATGCTTCTGGCAAAAATCTTCCCGGGCTTTCACGCTCATCCCGATCTCGCTGGCATACCTGGGCTTTTCAATCTCCTCATTATAGGAATCGATCACCACCCTGACCGCCGCGTCCAGTTCCTCCTTCAGGTCCAACCCAACGTACAGGTCCGCCAATTCCCGGTAGATCACAATCCGTGCGGCGGGCGAGGTTTGCGTCTCGGGACGGGTCTCCAGCACCTGCCTGAAATCGGCAACCGCCTGCTGCGGATCGAGCTCCTTATGGTACAGCGCCCGCTGGAAGAAGGGGTCGGACTGGTAGTCCCGCGAGCCCTTTATCGCAATGGCCGCGATGCCGCAGCCCAACACCACCGTGATCACGGTAACAATGGCGCATTCCCAAAGCCACTCCCCAGCCAGCAATCAGTTGAGGAGAGCAACGGCGCCAAACAGGAGTGCGCTGAGCCCCGCCCCGCCGAGCAGGATATTCCGCCGCGGGTCCGGCTTCGTAAACTGCGCCAGCAGATCCGATCCGCAGTTCCGGCAGGCGGTGACATTTTCGGGGTTGACAACTTTGCATTTCCTGCAGTGGATTATCGCGGACTCCAGTCTGGGGTATCGGAACAGTATAACAGGTCATCTGCGCTGGACTGCCTGAAATGTATGAAACCGAAGGGGTTGACCGAGAACACATGAAGATGCCGCCCGGCCACAATGCGCTGATCGACAGGCTGGCAAAGTCCCATGGCAAGGTCGTGGTCGTGCTGAGCAATGGCTCCCCGGTCGAGATGCCCTGGATCAATGACGTGCAAAGCATCCTCGAAGGATATCTCGGCGGCCAGGCTGGTGCCGGCGGGGTTGTGGACATTCTCTTTGGCAGGGTCAATCCCAGCGGGAAGCTGGCCGAAACCTTCCCCATCAAACTTGAAGATACACCGGCGTATCACACCTTCCCCGGCGGTCCGGCTGTGGTTGAATACCGTGAAAGCCTGTATGTCGGTTATCGCTATTATGATACGGTCGGGCAGGATGTGCTTTTCCCCTTCGGTTTTGGGCTGAGCTATACCACCTTCGAATACAGCGATTTGAAACTGAAGGCAAACGGTGAAGGTGTCACGGTTTCCCTGAAGATAAGAAATGTTGGGGATATCGAGGGAAAGGAGATTGTTCAGGTCTATGTCCATGATGTTGAGTCAACAGCCTTCCGCCCGGAAAAAGAGCTGAAGGGTTTCGCCAAAGTCCGCCTGGAGCCCGGCGAAACAATCGAGGCGTCGATTGAACTCAGCCGAAGGGCATTTGCGTTTTACGATCCGAGCCAACGGGATTGGATCGTCGAAACAGGTGATTTCGACATTCTGGTTGGCGCTTCCTCACAGGACATCCGGCTATCCGGCACGATCCGGATCGAATCCAAACAGATGGCAGCACCGCCCACCAACCGGGAAAAACTGGAAGCCTATTACAACCCTCAAAAAGGGGAGAAAAATCAGCCAGGCTGAATTTGAAACTCTGCTTGGCCGCCCGGTGCCTCCCAACAAGGGGCCGGAAAAAGGCCATTACACCCTGAACACACCGGTCAGCGATATGACCGATTCATTCATTGGCAGGCTGGTCTTTATGTTTATGCAAAAGCAAATCAGACAAATGATCCAGGGGCAGGAAGATACACCCAACGGACTTTTCATGCAGGTTATGGTCAAGGAAATGCCCTTACGAAGCATCCTGATGATGAGCGGCGGGCCGTTGGATCGCAGGAAACTGGAAGCGTTGTTGATGATGATCAATGGTCAATTTTTCAAAGGATTGGGCGCAATTCTAAAAGTGAAGAAATCCCATTGATCGATCCGGAGAGTCTGGCACGCCATTAAACCTTCTCAACAAAGCAGCCATGTAACCAGGCTGTTAGGATGTGATGCCTGATGGCATAATGGCTGACTTTACTCGCCAAGAGATCCAGTCCCATCCCAACTGCCCTTTTCCATCGGTACCGATAGTGGATCGGCCTGTGCCGGTGATGGTCAGCCCGGTCTTTTCCAATCCCCCCGGAACAACTTTTAAAATCAAAAGCCAGGCATATAGATGCCTAATATGCCTGGCTGTCCCGTGTAAGAACAATGAGCTAAGGTTGCGGGGTAACTGTGACGATCACAATATCCGGCTCCCCATCCTGAAGGGTATTGCCGGCAACCGGGATTTTATCAATCCAATCCACGGGGTTGGTCATTATCGATTGATAATAAGCCTGGATAGTGTTGCTGGTAATAGTTGGATAGGCCGGTGAATCGATCAATATCCCGATATGACCAAATTGAATGGTATTTAGGGTAGCTGTTCCAGAGGATTCTTCCTGGTAAAAGATGCCCTGAGTGCAATTCTGAATAGTGTTTGATTCCAGCAAAGGGGCAGACATACCCGAAAGACTGATGCCGGTGTCCAGATTCGAAATCTGGTTGCCACGAGCAGTCCCTGCTGCATTCCCCTCATAGGTGATCCCAATAGCGTCTGAATTTTCACCGGCAATGATGTTGGAGTCAAATTCCGGGGAGGCATATCCTTGCACAAAGATCCCAATATTCGAAAACGATGATAATGTGTTGGCGATCACATCACCGGTTGCATTCTCTGTAAAGATGATACAGCTTAGCAAATCGGCGAAAGTGTTTCCTTCCAGATGAACATTTCCATTCCCATGGGCTTGCACGCCGGTGCCGGTCGATATCCCTGAAAAAGAATTGCCTGTGACAACCGCTGAAGAATCACCGAAAAGAATCAGATGAATGCTGGTGTTATCACGAAACGTGTTGTTCTCCAAGGTTGCCGTTGCATTCTCCAACAAACTCACCCCTGAGAAAGTATTATGGATGTTACCATTTCTGGCAACAACCTCAGACTCGCCATACGCATAAATTCCAAGGTAAGAATCAAAGATTTCACTGGCTTCAATCGTCAGGCGAGCATTACCATAAATTATGATCCCTCCCGGAACTTTATCCGGATTTTCCTGGTCGATGCGTTCCATACTCCCGGCAATCTTGCTATTCACAATGTCAACCACCACTTCATTCGCCAAGTGGATCGCGCCAAGTTGCGAACCGCTGCTGGAAAGAGTTGCTCCGCTGAAATAGCAATCCTTTAGCGAGATGCTCCCCGATTTTCCATACAACACTGCGGCCGGATCGGAGCCAATATAGGACAATGTTATTCCCTGAATGGACAACGGCCCGGAACCTGAATACATTACCGCGGCAGAAAAATCTTCTCCCGGTGCGCTGGATTCGATCATGGTTTGATCATAACCCGCACCCAGCAGGGTCAGGCTTTTGTTAATTTCAATCCCCTGGGCCAATGTGAACACACCGGGACCCAGGATAATTGTGTCGCCTTCGTTTGCTGCTGCAATGATCTCAGCCAGGTTCTGATCCGGTGAGATGCCCTGTGGAGTTGGCGTTGGGATCGGAGTGGTTGTCGCTTCGGGAGTAACGGTAAACGTCGGAGTAGATTCACCTCCACAAGCTGAAAGAAAGGCAACTAATAACACCAACGCAAGAATAGTCGTGACCCACCGGATGCCTGACCTCCCATGACCCTGTTTCACCAATTTATCGTCCGTGAAAGATCGCATATATTGGGAATGATTGCCATGAGCAGTATTAAATTGGACAATTTTGGGTTGGCTAAAATAACTGGGTGGCGAATATTTAATTTTCATTGTTATTTCTCCGGGTTCTGTCTTTTTCTTCAATGTCATTGACTAAAATAAAAAATAAAACCAAAAAAGTCGCTTTTGAAAATCCCTTCCCAAGTTGTTCTCAGTTCCAGCGGAAAACCCTGCAATTTTTTCGAACTTAAGAATCCCGTTTCCAAATAAGCTTTTTAC
>DPKV01000223.1 GCA_003542325.1 Anaerolineaceae bacterium | reverse complement strand
CCCACAGTCTGTTCCAGGTTGTTAATGTTATAAGCGCCAATGGCATATTTGCCGTAGGCTGCTTCAAACAGTTTTTTGGTGGTAACGATCATTTCTACTCCTTAATACAAAGTCATTTATCAAATAGTTTTAACTGATGATTTCTTACCATTCATCAATAGATTTATCCGATTAATTATACCCACAAAAGCCCGTCGATTCAGTTTTATCCCACCTGAGATACCGATCATAATGACAAATGTGGGTTACGTATGCTACTCGGTACGTGGCAATATTGATTACATTTCATTGGATTTCTCATCATTACTTCATTACTTACCTTGTCACGTTGGAAATGTGACCTGGAAGAACTTCTCAACCACAAAGGTCACAAAGAGCACGAAGGAAAAGAAAAGATGTGGGTTACGTGTGGTGCTGAAGGTACTCATGTGACAAATACTACCCTCCTTTGTGTCCTTCGTGCCATTTGTGGTGAGTATTTTTTTCGTTACCCCACACACTGACCCATAAAAACCTGATGAGGATTCCCGGAATCAGGATACAATATATTCTGGCAATGTTGAGTTCCTGCTTCCAGGAGACATCATGCATTCTGAATCTGACACCCCCCAAAACCAGGCCATTCACCTGATCCACCATGCCGCCCACGGGAACCACACGAAACCGGCCGGCTCACTGGCCGCGCTGGCGCACTGCCTTGCCGCCGGCGCTGCCATCATCGAGATCGACATCCTGCCGCTGGCGGATGGCAGCTTCGCCCTCCTGCACGAGCGGGACCTGGGCGCGGAAACCTGCGGTGCGGGCGATGCCGTCCGCGCCACGCGGGACGAAATTGCGAATCTGACCTACAAATCCAACGGGGCTATTACCACGGAAAAAATCGGCTTTCTGGAAGGCGCAATCGCCCTGCTGCAAGACCATCCCCAAACGCAGCGCCTGCAACTGGACCTAAAGCCTTATCTCCCCCTGACCGGGGTTGTCCTGAAGAACTTCATTGAGCTGATTGAACCGGTCCTTGACCGGGTCCAGGTGACCACCGTGGCGGATTGGGTCGTGCGGGGGCTAAGTCAGGCAATCCCCGAGTTGTCGCTCGGTTTTGACCCCCTGCTCTATTTGGACCTTGTCGAAGATGACCCGCGACCGGAAAGCGTGCCACCTTTCCGCATCGGTGCCTACGGCCTTCTGGACGACCACCCCCTGGCTGCCTACCGCTGGGGCGCAATGAGCGGGTATTTCGCCGCACGCGCCGAAGGGCTTTGGACCCAGGCGCAGCCGGCCCGGGAATGGTTCATTCGGGCGGAAGTCCTCGAGATGGCGCAAAAAGCCGGTTTTGACTGGATCGGATTCCTGCACGAACACGGTTGCACTGTGGACGCCTGGACGATCGACGTGACCCAGCCCGCCCTCCTGCAAACAACGCAATATCTGGCGGAACAGGGCGTGGACGACCTGACCACCGACACCCCGGAAAGACTTGCTGAACTGCTGGCTGTCCAGGCGGTCTACTAAGTCACTTCCCACATCCTGCGGATTGTGCTATGATGTCCGATACAAAACTTATGAGGTATTGACTATGAATTTTCTGATCACAGGCGGGGCGGGGTTCCTGGGCTCCGCTTTAAGTAACCGCTTATCCCGCCAGGGACATCACGTCCGGGTGCTGGACGATCTTTCCACCGGCGATCCCAACAGGCTCGACTCCGAGATCCATTTCACGCGGGGCGATATCAACGATCGTCCCAAGCTTTGGACCCTGCTTCAGGAGATTGACTGTGTATATCACCTGGCAGCCCGGGTTTCCGTGCCGGAATCGGTCCTTTTCCCGCGGGATTACAACGAAGTCAACGTCGGCGGCACCGCCACACTGATGGAAGCCATCCGTGATGCAAGCACCCCGCGGGTTGTGCTGACATCCTCAGGCGCGGTTTACGGCAACCAGATAACGCCGCTGATGACCGAGACCATGCAGCCGCATCCCCTTTCGCCCTATGCAGTTTCCAAGTTGGCAGCGGAATGGTATGTGCGGACCATCGGCGCGCTCGCCGGCATCGAGACGATCTGCCTGCGGATCTTCAACGCCTACGGTCCCGGCCAGCGCATTCCCCCGGCGCATCCGCCTGTCATCCCGAACTTTATCCGCCAGGCCCGCCAGAATGGGACTTTGATCTTCCATGGCGACGGCGGACAGACCCGCGATTACGTCTTTGTGGATGATGTGGTCAACGCTCTTGTCGCGGCCGCCACCGTGCAGGGCATGGACGGACAGATTATCAACGTCGGCAGCGGGACTGAAACGTCGGTCAAAGACCTCGCCCGCGAGGTGATTGCGATCACCGGCGGAAAACCCGAAGAGGTTTATAACCCGCGGGTTGGCGCAGGCGTCTCCCGGATGTGCGCCGATATCAAGAAGGCGAAAAAAGCCTTGAACTACATCCCGCTGATCCCCTTGGAAATGGGTTTGCGGTTGACTCTCGAAAAGGACCCCCAGTACCAGAACGGGGTGAAGTAGCCACATTTCAACAGGTTTTCTAATTAATGTAGTAGTTATTGTCATTGCGAACCCCCGGAGGGGGTGAAGCAATCCAAGAAATACGCGAAAAATTGGAAGTATCCAGTATCAAAAAGGTGGGAATAAATGGTGTTTGAGCGCCAGTACTTTGTTTACATCATGACCAACCAGTTTGATCAGGTTCTCTACACAGGCGTGACAAATGATTTATTACGTCGGGTTGAACAGCACCGATCAGGAACCGGAGCCAGGTTCACATCACGTTATAACCTCACAAAACTGGTTTAATGTGAGATCTATCCGTATGCGGAAGAGGCGATCCTAAGGGAAAAACAGATTAAAGGTGGATCACAGCAGAAAAAGATAGATTTGGTGAATGGAATGAATCCGGATTGGGATGATTTGTTTGATGATATGCAGGGGGACTAATGACGATGTTCTTTAATACGGTAGAAGTTATGGAGAATTATTGCATTTGAGTATTTCCTGGATTGCTTCGTCCCCTGGCGGGGACTCGCAATGACAAACAAAAACATGGCCTGACGGCTTCGACCCGGTCGCAGCGAGGTGCTTCCTGGTCGAGGACGAATAACCATTCACCATATTCACAATTCTCCACTCACCTTTCACCATCCCACAAATCAAGTAAAATTACCACATGGCACTCCTTGCACGTGACTTCTACAACCGCCCGGCCCTCAATGTGGCGCGGGACCTTCTGGGCTGCCGCCTTGTGCGGCTCCAGAACGGTCAGCGTCTTGCAGGTCTGATTCTCGAAACCGAAGCCTACCAGGGTGAAGACGATCTCGGCTGCCACGCTTCGGCCGGGATGACCCCCCGGACCGCGGTAATGTTCGGCCCGCCCGGCCATGCCTATGTCTACTTCACCTACGGCATGCACTGGATGCTGAACGCTGTGACCAGCGAAGAGGGCGTGCCCGGTGCAGTGCTGATCCGCGCCATTCACCCGGTGGAAGGTAAAGACCGGATGGCCGAAAACCGCCCTTACAATGCCAGTCAACACGGCTGGACCGACGGCCCGGCCAAACTCACCCAGGCATTGCAGATCCAACGCGAATTCAATACCGTGGACCTCTGCGACCCAGGCAGCGGTTTATGGATTGAATCTGGAGACCCGGTTTCTGATGAAGCGGTGTCCCGCTCCGCCCGGATCGGCCTCAATGCCGTCCCCGAGCCGTGGCGTTCCATTCCCTGGCGTTTTCTGGTCGATGGGAGGGCACACTATGGATAAACGCGCCTTCTTATACGAGCAGATGCTCACCATCCGGGAGTTCGAAACCGTACTGCTGGAGAAGTTTTCCACCGGCGTTTTCCCGGGGACAACCCATACCAGCTTGGGGCAGGAAGCCAACGCGGTCGGCGTTATCAGCCAGATGCTTCCGGATAACGTGATCGTCACCAACCACCGCTGCCACGGGCATTT
>DPKV01000083.1 GCA_003542325.1 Anaerolineaceae bacterium | reverse complement strand
GTTAATCACCGCTCCCTACTCGATTATAATAAACTTTATACTTTCATTATTAAATAAAACAGAAATTTTTAACGGAGTGCTTGCTGCACTCCAAAAATGTGCGAATGATCATAATCCGCTCTGTCCACCTGAATATCGGGGAAGAATTGCCGTAGCGTACCGGCAACCCAGCCTTCCATGGTTGCGGGTGAAAGCGGGCAATCCTCGCACGCGCCGCCCAGGTGCACATAGACGGTGTTCCCTTCCATCCGGTCGAATTCCACGGAACCGCCGTGATACTGTTCAATGTAGGCGTTGAGCTGTGTGATCAGGGTTTTGATTTTTTCTTCAACCGTATAGTCCTGTTCAGACATGAAAATAGCTCCTGGTTGGGTTGTTGTTGGCTACATCATATCATAAAGGGTTAGGGGATGCAAAAAGCTGGGAATACCGTGTGAATCGTCAACTTCTAATCCTTGCGTAGGGTGATCGTGGGGTAAAAGCAGGGCATCGGTCAAGTTTAATCAGCGTTTTTTCGTTATACTGTGTTTGTAAGTTACTCCACAGAATGAAAACTCTCCTCTAGACAGGAGCCGGGACGGCGTATCCGGCTCCTGGCCTTTAATCCGGAAGATTAAGGATTCTCCCCGGATTCATCAGTATTATCCCCACTATCACGGGTATTTATCCCCAATTTTGGCTAAATTATCCACAGATTCACACATCCATGATCTTATTGACCAGAGCCATGGTTAATTGAGGCGTCAGCCCTGTGGGCGTGAACTCACAGACCACCTGGGCGAAGCGGTCGATGAAATACCGGTCGTTCGCAATCGCCAGTGCCGCGTAGCGCACGTGACAAATTTAGTATAACCAGAATCAAATGTTTCAACTAAAAAACAAGTTCGAAAATTCTTAAAATTGTCACGCATGGCAACCCCTATTTATATAAAGGAATAAATTTAAAAGTTTCCCGGTGATTTCAAAAATCCCGGGAAACTGTGGTTAATCCAGGTTATCCGCAGATCACGTGCCGCGTAGTGCACATGACAAAATGTGTTAGTAAACCTACGAAACGGCAGCCTTATTTTCTGCGGATTGTGGCGTATTGATCCCGAACAGCGCTAAAGTGGAGACCAGGAACAACAACCCAAAGATACCCATCAGGACGGTGAAGCCTGCTGTGTCGCCGATCGGACCGCCAATGTATGCACCGATCGCTCCCGCGCCTGCCCCGGCCAGGTTCTGAATACCGAGATAACGCCCGGCCTCCGCTTTGGGAACCATGGCGGTACCCATGGACCAGCTGGCGGAGTAGAAAATGCCGATGGCGATCCCGACCATCAACCCCCCGATATAAAGCATGGTCATACCCGCTGAAGCGATCACGACGATCGTGCCGACCAGGGCCAGTACCCCGCTGAATGCACAGAGCGGTTTCCTGCCAAATTTATCCGTCAGCCAGCCTGCCGGGATGCTCGAGATAAGGATGGCCACGCCGACAAACATGACCAGCATGGCGGTTGGCCCGGCTGCGGCATTCCCTTGCAGTTCCGGGAAGCGTTCCTGCAGGAAGTAAAGGATGAAACTGGCCAGGTTGGTCGACCCCACCAGGAATGCCAGCCGGTTGATCACCCACCACGTGAAGGACTTGTTGTCGTTGGCTTTCTTATCGCCCAGGCTGATCCGGATGCTGGCCCACACCCCAAGGACCACCGCAATGCCCATGCCGACCACGCCCATGGCAGCTGTCACGATCAGGGCTGCGGTATCCGGCAATGTCCGGGCTGCCGTATTGACGAATTTAACCAGTTCACCTGAGCCAAGGATGATGAGGGTAAAGACAACGGTCATCACCAGCAGCCGCAGGATGGGTTTCCAGTCCATTTTGGAGGGCGGTTCCTTGATCGGTTTTTCCGGAGCGAACATGGTGATCAACGTTGCCGCCAGGACGATCCCGCTCAGGACGAAGATCGCCCCCCACAGGTTGTCGTTTTCAACCAGTTTGGTGATGACAAAAGAAACGAAGATCAACGGCGCAGGCAGTTCGAAGAAGGCTTTGACCCCGGAGAAGAGGCCGTGTTTTTCTTCCGGGACGATATCGGGGATCAGCCCCTGTGCCGCGGCATGACCGGTGTTTGAGGAGAGCATCGAAAGGATGTATGCACCGAACAGCACCCAGTAGCCGGTTGGGCCTTCGAGTGTGGCGGCAATGACACCGATCGCAAGGAAGATCAGGATTTCAGTCAACCCGCCGATCAGGATGAAGGGACGGCGCCGGCCAAACCGGGAGGTGCTGTGGTCGGAGAGCATCCCGACCAGGCCCTGGATCAGCACAGCAATCATCAAGGCCCATAGACGGATGTTGCCATAAGCCGCGCCTTTGACTTCATCGCCCATGAATTGCTGGACAAGCAGCGGCAGGATCAGGGGTGTGAGGGTCTGCGATCGGGCTGTCAGGGCAAAGTAGAAGATATTGATGGTGATATAGTCATACCAGCGAATTTTTCTTTCCATGGACTTTCCTCCAGTTATTACTTGTGTCTCGGCTGCTTTAATTATAACTATTCTCAGGTGTCGCCACCGGAGTGGGTCGAATTCATTTTGCGAATAAAATGGTGTAGATGTCCAGTTCGAGCGAAACGGTCTGCCCTTCAAGGGTGAGCCTTTCCTCAGAATCGGGAGAAAGAGATTCTACCTTGACCGGTGCAGCAAACTGTACAGTGATTTTTTGCGGTTTGTCCGCGTAGTTGACCAGGTGGACCTGCAAAGTATGACCCTTTTCCCAGACTTCAATGAGGACCGGTTCATCGGCTGTCACCCTGGGGTATATATTGGCCGGTAAAGCAGCCAGGAGTGTCGCTTGAACCTTTGCTTCAGGCAGGTTGAACAGGGTGGTTTGGGTGATCAGTTTGACCATGTTCATTTTGTCCATCAAATGCCGGGCGAACTTGCTGCCGTGATAAGCGTTCAACAGGGATAACCCCACTTTTTCGACCAGGTTATGCCATATGCCAGGCTTTGCTGCACTCGAGAGTTCCTTCCAGGCCCAACCGGGCAGGTCAGGGACATGAAGCGACTTCAATGTGGGTGTATCGCTTCCATAGCCATGATCTTCCGGTGAGAAGGTCAGCAGGGTGGCCAAGCCTTCCAGTGAATCACCCCGCCTGACCACACGCCAGGGCAACCCGGCATGGGTCAGGGTTTGTCCTGCACCATAGTAGACTGCGGTCAGTTCAGACCAGTGCCGCCATAGGTCTTCCTCAGGATGCAACAGACCAATTTGAGCTGCGTTTATTCTTCCTTCATAGAGATCGAAATGAGTTTCGAGCCAGCGGTTGTATGCGCCAATGGCTGCGTGCTGGGCGTGGTAGGCCCGGTCGGTGAGCATGGTCATCCGGGTGCCGTTGTTGTATTCGGTGCCCTTGATGGTCATACTGGCGTCGCAGGCCGCTGCCTCACCAATCCCCTGCTGGTGCCGGCGCGGCGGGTACACGGGATCAAACCCGATGCCGACGTCGTAGGAGAGCACGCTTAAATGGGCCTGGTCCCGGACAAAAGCCCGGGTGTTACGGATGGTGAGGGCATTGTTTGCCAGGCGGGGTTCGGGCATTTCGTTCCAGCGCGGGAGGGCGAAGTTTTCCACCATGATGACGTCCTGGATTTTGGAAAGCCCTTCCACATCAAGGCCATAAATCAGGTAACTGTTGCGCATGGTGACGTCATAATCGTTGGCGCTGATCGGAGCGTCTGGTTTGATGGCGTGGACGAAATCCGCCAGTTCCCGGATGGTGTCGGTGACGCGGTTGGCCCGCCAGCGGATATAGTCAGCGACTTCCTGTTTGGCGGGGAAGATCTTTTCGGGGATTTCCCGTCTGGTCTCTTCACGATACAACTGACGACAGCGATCGCAGTAACAGCCCGCGCCGCCCAGCCAGGCCCCCATCAGGCCGTTTGGTTCTTCGCCATACCACATGTTATCGAAGAAAATGCCGTCCGCGCCGCGTTCCAAAGCGCCTTTGGCCAGGTCTTTCAGATGCTGGATCCAGTCGGGATGAGTCCAATCGGTCATGTACCTGCCCGAGTAGTAATAAACCTTCTTCCCTTTGGGATTCCGGGCGTACCAGTCTTTTTCGATGAAGCTGCCGCTGTATACACAGTTGGAGGTTTGGATGTAGGCAAAGACGGGCGATCCCAGTTCGTGATAGGCTTCGGCGCCTTTACGGAAATGCTCCCAATCTTCCGCTTCCACCTCGGGGGGAAACCCCCAGTCATACATCAGGTGGATCCAGTTGCAGTAGAGATCATCCACGACCAGACGCGCACCGGCAGGTGTGTGGACTTCGTTGTGGGCCTCTTCGTCCACCGGGTAGTCCATGAATTTGACTTTGTTCATCCGGATAGTGCCCGGTCCCCCCCAAAGATAAATGGGTCGGTATTTTCCTAGTTTAAAAGGTGGGTTCATGAGGGGCCTCCAAAGCATTAAACAATAAAACCTGCCCGGGGATCAGCCGGCGCAGGTTGTGGGGTCATGGGCGTCAAGGGTCACGATGTGTTTTTGCATAGAAGGTTAAAGATCGCGCAGAATGGAACCTTTCCGATCCCGGTCAAT
>DPKV01000238.1 GCA_003542325.1 Anaerolineaceae bacterium | reverse complement strand
CCCAGCCTTTTTCGCAATCGCCAACAATGGCCGGGAAAAGTTCACATTGCAAATGACCGCCAAACCCGAATCCTCAATCGCCGGTTCCGCCCGGGATTCCGGATACCTGTATTCCTGAATATTCTTCAGATCCGTATGGATTTGCCGTTTGCCTTGGGGATCGTAAATGATCACCGATTGCGCCGTCGCATCAACTGCACTCAATACCAGATCATCGGGGATATTGTCCCGCTCAAGCGCATTACGGACCAAGACCGCATGATCGCCTTTTCCAATCAGCGAAGCAAAGTGAACCGTATCGCCAAGAGTGACCAATGCTTTGGCAATATTATATCCAACACCGGAAACAGTGGTCTGGATTCCAAAAAAGGGGTAACGGACCGGGAAATAAGGAATGGGAAAGCCATCAACCGCAAGGGTTGTTTCCATGTTGATCAAACCGGCTACGAAAAAGCCTGACATCTCCCCCCCTACCTTGCACCCCGCCGGCCGAATTGCCTTTCCAGCAAATCCGCAGACAGATGGATCATGGTTGGCCGCCCGTGCGGGCAAGTCCGTGGAGATTGACAGTTTTCCAGATTCCGCAGAAGTGCCGTCTGCTCTTCGGGAGAGAGGATCTGTCCACCCTTAACCGCCATACGCTTGCAGATGCGGGCAGTGATCCTGGCTTCAATGGCTGCGGCAAGCGGCGTCTCATCTTCTTCAAAGTCCTCTACCAGGACATTAATCGCCGCTTCCGGGTCGCCGCCCACAATCAATGCGGGAATCGCCCGCACAGAGAATGTATTGGGGCCAAAGGATTCAATTTGGAATCCCAGTTCCCCAAGAACGGGAAGTTGTTCTTCCAGCAGGCGGGATTTTTCAGGCGGCAGCGTTATAGTCGCCGGCTCAAGCAGTGTTTGAGCTGGGATACGTTTCTGCTCCTGCTGCGCCATAAGCTGCTCGAACAAAATCCTTTCGTGGGCTGCGTGCTGGTCAATTAAATACAACCCATCCGGGCCTTCAGCGATCAGGTAGGTCGCCGCCACCTGCCCCACCAACCGCAGGAGTGGCAGCCGGTCACCGGCATCCACGCCGGTATGCAGCGAAACCTGGGGTTGGCTGGCCGGAGCGCCATCGGGGTTGTCGGCTTTACTTTTCGCTGCCATCCCCCAGGAAAGGCTGGGGTTTTCAGGCAACGATTCCTGGTGTGAACCCCATAATTGTCGTGGGTGCAGGTCGGGAACCGGGGAATGCGCCAGCAAAGCCCGGCGCACAGATCGCTGGACTCTGGAAAAGACCAGGTCGTTTTCTCTGAACCGGACTTCCGCCTTGGCCGGGTGGACATTCACGTCCACCGACTCAGACGGCATTTCAAGGAACAACACAGCAATCGGGTACCGCCCTACCATCAGCAAAGTGTGATAAGCGCGAATGATTGCCGCTGTCACCGCCGTATCCTTCACCCAGCGTCCGTTGACAAATACGGTGATCTCATTCCGGTTCGACCGGGTCAGAGAAATCGGGCTGATGAAACCGCGGATTTGGTATTCCCCTTCCCTGAATTCCACCGATAACATCTGTTTGGCGGTCTCCACGCCATAAAGGCTTGATAAGACTTCCCGTCGGTCGCCGTTGCCGGAGGTTTGAACAGAAACTTTCCCATCCACAACCAGTGACCAGCGCACATTGGGATAAGCCAGGGCGTATCGCGTGACCAGGCCTTCAATGTGCCGTCGTTCAGTGTTGTCACTCTTTAAAAATTTGAGCCGGGCGGGGACATTGTAGAACAAATCCGCAACCGTGATCCGGGTACCGATAGGCACGCCTACCGGTTCCGGTTTTCCAAGTTTTCCCCCGTCCACTTTTAATTGTGCCCCGGATTCCGCTTCGGCAATTCGGGATTCGACGGACATTCGTGATACGGACCCAATCGATGCCAGGGCTTCCCCTCGAAACCCGAGAGTCTCAATCCGGAACAAATCCTCAGCCCGAGCCAGCTTGCTGGTCGCGTGCCTGGATACGGCCAACCCCAACTCGTCCTCGGGGATTCCCGTACCGTTATCCGTCACCGAAATCAACCTTTTCCCTGCGCTATGAACCTCGATCGTGATGACATCGCTGTGCGCGTCCAGGGCGTTTTCAATCAATTCCTTGACCACAGAAGCGGGGCGTTCAATGACCTCACCGGCGGCGATTTGGGAAGCGATATGGTCTGGCAGGATCCGAATAGGCATATTTCCTCTGCATTGAATTATAACCTACACAACCCGCACAAATAATAAGGGAGATGCATTTCGGCATCTCCCTAAATATAGGGTTATTTCTTTTCCCAGTCTCTCCTCAATTATGAGGATTCGCCGGGGATTAGTAACGGTTTACTTCCCTTTCACCTGCATCATCACATTGTCAAAGCCGATCACAGGAGTCCCCCCGTAATCGGGGAACAGGTAGCCCACCAGCTTCAGGGTGGCCATATCGCCATCAGCGACTTCGCCAATCACTGCCAGCAGGGTTTCAGCGTCGAATTGGAGGACGAGGTCCAAATAGCCATCCCCGCCAACTGCGCAATCCATCCCTGATGAAACATCCTCAAAGCTCCAATGTGAAGCCGGGACGCCGGCCAGGACGACCGTTGCAGGGTCGATTTGGGTGACATCAAATGCCGCACTGCCTAAAATTGCCACGGGGAGGACACCCTTTGTCCTGACATTGAAGGGGTTCTCGCAGCTTCCAGGCTTGATATCGAGATCAACAATCGTGTAATCAAAGGTGAATGAGACGATCACAGGATCGTGATCGCTGGCACGATAAGCATCAGGAGCGTAAATTGCATCCTGTGCGTCCTGCTTATAGCTGGTGTCATAGTCAATGATGTCCGGTTCATCCGCGTTGATATGCCAGGTGTTCGCATCGGTGATGAATTGGGCAAAGTTCAGGTTGGCTAAGGCATAGTCCAGATAACCGATCTGGCCATCATAGACATAACTGTAGGCACCTTCTCCCTGCATCTCGAAGAGCAAATCCACAAAATCATCCGCTGTTCCAGGAATATCATCTGCACCGGCTTTGATCGCATCGATCGGGTCTTCTTTATCATAAGCGTTGAAATCACCGATTAAGATAAAGTTATCCACACCGGTCCCTGTTGGGTCGGTGGCAAGCCAGTCCACTTCAACCATGGCTGCATTTGTCCGGGTGAGGTTACATCCTCCCACACTACCTCCCAAATCCGGATCGCCGATATCCGCACAGGATGAGCCTTTGGATTTCAGGTGGTTGACAGCAACCGTAAAGCCCTGTTCACTGAAGTTATCCATAAAGGTCATTGCCAGAACGGGCCGGTTATACGTATCCAGGAACAACGGGTCAAAGGTCGAATCCAGAACAGCCGGGCTGCCAATCGGTGTCACTGCTGCCGGCTTGTAGATCAAGGCTGTCTTGATTGCATCGGTTCCAATCGCTCCGGTAGGCACATAATCATACATTCCTGCACCGAGGAGTTCGTTTATTCCCGCCACCAGGTCAGCCACCGCATAATCCGGTGTCATGCCCGGTCGGTCATTCTCGATCTCGATCAGACCGATAACATCCGCGTCCAGGCCAACCAGCGCAGAAATGATCTTTGCTCTCTGCCGGGCCAGTTCATCAGCGTTATCCGCTCCACGGCATTCCATATCACCTGAGGGGCTACAGATCCAGCTTCCAGTTCCGGCGTCAATCGTTGTAAAGTAATTTAACACATTCAGGCTGGCAATCTTTAAGTCGCCGTCTGCAATTTCGGGAGCCGTTGTGCGAGAATTGACGGGTGTATAGTCCCCGTAATGTGTGGGTTGGATCCTGTAAAGGTCATAGCTGTAATCCATAACCCCAATCATATTGGTCACCAGATCACCACCCCGGAAGAGGTTGTTAAGATCGAAGATATACCCATTAGGATGTATGGCGGGATCCGGATTCTGATTGGTCCGGCCGTCATCTAAAGTGATGCTGTCCAACAGGTAAGCCTGCGCAGCCGCCAGGGCTTCAGGTGAACCGGGTTCAAATTCCGCAGTAGGGGTCAGATGCCGTGTGGATGTCAACATGATCTCGCCATACCGGTCAAAGTTGAAATACTCGGAAATGACCAAACTCTGCGGGAAAATGACCCGCATGCCTTCAAACGCCTCATAATCCGAGAGGCCATTGACGGGCAGGGTAACTACTGTGGGTTCCGGCAGTTCTTGCTCAATCGCACAGACCCAAACCTGGCTGACTGAACCGATCTCCGTCAGGCCATTATATTCTTTTACAATCCCGCGCACCCGCACGTAATCACCGGTATAAAGCTCTTCAATCCCAGGCGCATAAACAAACACGCCATCCGAAGTCGTCGGGTCGCCATCGCCAGTAATTGTCTGGATGTAAACGCCGTTCTTCCCGCCCTCCTGGAAGTCGCCGACCACAATCCCCTCAGTGGCTACTTCTGAACCGACCAGGGGTGATTCCATCCCACTGCCCTGAATTTCATAGATGGGTGTATAGGCATCGCCGCACATCTCCGGTGATACATAAATCATATTGGGCGTGCCTGGAGTGTTATAGGCTTCACCGTCAGCCAGTGAGCCGGTAAAACCCGGGATACCGCCCAGATCAAAATCGTTCCGGACCCAATCCGTAACCGATTCCGTATCATACCCATCCGGGATGCGGGAAGCGCCACCCGGGCCATAGGCAAAGCCATCGTAATAAGGATAAAGAACCGGGGTACCGTAATGATGATCTGATGAACCGCCATCACTGATAGCAACTGAATCCGCAATCTCATCCCAGGGTGCAAAATCGATCACACCATCATTATCTGTATCAATATCATTGCCTTCCGCACCGGTGAAGTTCTTAACCAAGAGCAGGGAAACTGATCCATTTTCAAGGTCACCATTCGCTAGACCTGCCAAATAAAAGCCATTGCTTCCCGTGGTGCCAACCGAGAATACACCGTCAATATAACCGCTGCCTGAACCATCCCCCTCGATTTCAAGCAGAGTATAGGCTGAATAATCCGTATCGGTGTCTCCGATTACCTCAATATATTCAACATCATCGCTACCCACTGTGTTGGCCGAATATTCATTGATTTTTGGTTCCGTCGGTTCAACGGCCACCCCACAATTGGCGGTATGACTGCCCAAACCATCAAAAGTATCCTGGGCGAAGCCTTCCCATTCGACTGCGGGATCAAAGGCATCACTGCTGTCAGGGTCTCCCTGGCAAATATCGGGCAGTCGCCTAAGGGTATTGTCCGCTGTGCTGATAAGGTCCGCTCCCCATTGGGATCCGGGATCAAACCCAACCTGGCCAATCGAATCGATCACAACACCATCTTTAACCAATTCAATGGCATCATCGCCATTGAAGTAATTTGTGGTGCCAGATGAATCAGCTTGAGCTAAAATAACGGGATCTGCCTTGCTATCGGCGACCACATAAACATCTCCACTAGCCAATGTGCCAGTCAAGGCAACAGTTTTGCCGACAGTCGCATTTCCATTGAAATAGATTCTTATCTCATAATTCTCGGCTGTCAGGTCCACTGCTGCTCCGGTGCCATTGTAGATTTCCAGCGCTTTGTTATAACTGGAACCTTCAATGTACTCTGAGAAGAACAGGGTACTGGCTGCCGCTTCGGCCTTTTGAGTAGTGAGCCCCAATGCACCGAACGCCATCACAAATATCAACACCAGATTGAATAATCTTGTGCGAACCATCAAACTTCCTCCTTGAGAAAATAGGTTTAGGGAACATTTCCATCTTAGCATAAGAAAGGCTTCTACATAAATAAACTCAATCTTAAAATATCAGAAAATTACAAATCCCGGTTGAAATGAGGTATTTCCTCCGGAAGGTCCAGCCCCAATTCGATCAATCCAGCAAATTGACCGTCGGTGAAATACGGTGCCTGATAAACCAGCCGTTTCTTACCATGTTTCTGGATGGTATACACGTTTTTTCGCGGACTTTTAAATAGATTTTCAAGTTTTGATCGGGCAGGTTCCGGATGACAATCCAAAACATTCTTGCTGATCAGGTCATACCCTCCCTCTTTTTCGAAGGCCCGGGACGCCTGCTCGTTCATGGCCATGATGATCCCTTTTGCATCCGTCACCGTGATCGCCCCCGGGAATCCTTGAAACCAGGCTGTATCCTTCATTCTTCCTCCGATATTTCCTATGGATAAAAGTAATAGCATGTGAATATTAACATGAATCAACGATACCGGACTCTTAATTTACTGCAATTCCTATAGAAGAAGGGCGCAGATGCCAGACTATATCAGGATGGGTTATTTTTCTACCAATTACAGGTAAAAAATGGGTAAAATTCAAGGGTAGTCATCCAAGCACCTGAAAGTATAATTTCGCTTATGGAATGGAACGATCACATCCAGCAAATACTGGATACACTGCCCGATAAACCCGGCTGTTACCTGATGA
>DPKV01000176.1 GCA_003542325.1 Anaerolineaceae bacterium | reverse complement strand
GAGCCGGATTAATTCACAACTGGTCCGGGAAAATCCTGCGACAAGAATTTATCAGGATCAATCGACCCATTCCGGGGGCGATGGCGGGTTTGGCTTTTTTCCATAAAACACATCATCCATTTTTACGGCAGCTTTACGGAAGTTGGCGGAATGGACTACGCCAGACCGGATTAGGTTATGCAGGGGCGAGTCCGGGTGGGCATAGGGGCAGACGGCCATGCACCGGCCGCAATCCGTCCCGATCCTGGTCCAGTAGGTATAACATTGTTCTGCGTTGATCCGCCATCGCAAGCTGCCGTCAGGTTGTTGTGCCCGGGTACCTTCAGGAATCGCATGAGAGGGGCAGGTGGTGACGCATTTCTGACAGTGCTCACAAAAATCGATCACGGAAGGGTCAGAGGTATGTTCGTCAACCAAAAGCGGAAGGTCGGTGGTCACCACCGCCAGGCGCACTCTGGGACCAAGGCGTGGGGTCATCAACAATCCCATCCGCCCAATCTCACCCAAACCGGCATCCCGGGCGACCAGTGGCGCAATCACCCGGTAATTGCCATCGATATGTGCCCGGGCCGGATAGCCCAGGTTGCGGATAGCCGCCGCAAGAATAACCGCGATTTTACCCGCTTCCACATACTGGCGCGCGGATTCCATCACTGCCGGCATACGCGGCGCAGCCTGGATCATTTCATGCGCCATTTCGACGGTAAATGCGATCCCAAACTTATGGCCGAGGTCGATGGGCGCACCCCAAACGCCTTCACCGCGCCCGACATGGGAATAAAGGTGATGGGGTTGCAGCTCACAGATCCCAACATCGACCGCGCCATGGTAACGGGCCAGACCCTTGACGTAAGCCGAATTCTTTTCCTGAGCCCGCTCTGTTCGGATGGGGGCGACAGAGCCATCGACTGCCCGGGACAGCACTTCTGTCAGAAAAAAAGAAGCATCCGGGGAACTGCTTAAGAACGGATCGTAAAAGCTGGCCCCTTCAGAGAGCAGGCCGGGGTTTTGCCGAAAGCTGTTGTCGGGGGCGAGGTGTTCGGGGTGGGCTTGATAGTAAGCGTTGAACTCATGCGATCCCGGTTCCATCCGGGCCCGGGCAAACATGACCGTCCGTTCATCCACCTGTTGGTTGGGTGGCAAGGATTCAGGGATGTGCTGTTGAACGGGCCAAAAAAACCAAATCAACAGACCAAATAAAACCACACCGAGTGCGAGCGCTGCGCCAACTTGAACAGCAGTCGGCGAAAAAATCAGGACGATGCAGAGCGCCAAAGAAGCCAACACGCCCAAACCTGCCAGGAGGAAGGCTCGTTGTTGGTTTTCATGCCGGGAAGTCAGCGAGAAGGCAGCAAACCCGAGTACCAGGATCCCAAAAATGATGATGAACGAGATTTCAAGTAATGTCATAAGGAGTCTTTCAACTGAGATCAACCCAATAATAAAATGGATAAGTGTTAATGGTGGAATTATTTTTACCGATCAGGATTTCCGCTCTAATAATATTTTATTCAGAACTGCTGCAATATTCCAGGCATCGTCCATGCCGCGGTGGATCGTGCCATCGAAGGGGTGTCCGAGCAGGGAAGTTGCTTTTTGCAGGCCGACTTCGCGTTCCAATCTCATTTGGAGAGCGAACAGATTTTTGACATTGATATGGGAGCGGCCAAAAGGGTAGGGAATGTTGCGGGCTTCACACTGCGCGGTGAGCATCAGTCGGTCATAATCACCATAGGATGCCCAGGTCCGTGCTTCGGAGTGATATTCCTCCCGGAGCACCGCACAGGCATCTGCCAAATCCAGTGCGTCTTCCACCATCTCAGGTGTAATGGTGGTGAGTTCCTGGCAGTAAGGGCTTAGGGTAGAGTGTTGGGGTCTAACAAGGAGGGCTCTGGCCGGCTCGCGTTGACCCGTCGCGACATCCAGAACACATAACCCGATCTCAATAATCTCACTGCTTTCTCCAGCAGGCGGGTCGCCCTCCCAACAAGTCGCTTCAAGGTCGATGACAATGATCTTATCGAGTTTACGCATTTTCTTCCCATCCCATTTCTTTTAAAGTGGCCTGGTCTGCCCGTGTCATACCCTGAACCACTAACTGGTATGAATCATCAATCATCCGGAACAATTCTTCGTCCGGGATGATGCCATCCAGCGTGACGGAATTCCAGTGTTTCTTATTGAGATGATATCCGGGTCGAACGGCCGGATATTGTTTCCGGAGGATGACCGCATCGACAGGGTCCGCTTTCAGGGCGACGGTGATTGGTTCCGACTGCCAGGCGATCAGGGCGAACATTTTTGATAATACTTTATAAACGAGGGTTTCCGATCCAAAAGGCATGTCTCGGTGTGCGCCGGGTTTCTGGTCGAGATATGCGCAGAGGGTCTCATAATTCATCCGGTTTACCTCCGGGAAGACTTAAGCTCAATGAATTCAACTTCTCCGGCAGTCAGGTCGACGATGCAAAAACTGCGCGGCCCGCGGACCAGTCCCCCCAGTGCACCGGGATTGACAATCCGGGTCTCCCGAACGGTTTCATCCCGCTTTTCGTGGGTGTGTCCGTGGAAAATCCAATCAAAGCGTTTTTCCTGGACCAATTCCATTACCTTGCCCTCGAGGTGGCTGTGGGTGGCGGCAACCATCCTGCCGTCCAGCTTTCCCTGATAGACCAGCCCGGCGAAATTATCCTCACGCATCTGTTCAACACGTTTCCTGATCGTCCCGGTGGCAACATCCATATTGCCGATCAGGTAGATGAGTCTGAAACCGGAAAAATGAGAGATCATCGTGAAATCCGTCAAATCGCCGCAATGAATTACCGTTTCAATTCCTCTTTGCCGCAATATTTCCAGAACGGTCAAAACGTTATCCAGGTTATCGTGGGTATCTGAGAGAACGCCAATTTTCATTTAAAGGTTTTCCTTTCTCAAACTCCCTTTATTATAAGTGATGAAGGAGAAAACTTTGACCCACGGGGCACAGCTTTACAGGGTAATCGTAAAGTCATTTGTTTTAGCTTTTAATTTCCTAACTATCCAAAAATCACCCCTTCCCGCCCTTTGGGCATCCTTCTCCTCACCGAGGGGAAGGGCTGGGGATNNGGGATGGGGTTGCTTATTGACTATGGCATGCAGAAATCTTTTTGGTGTACTTTGCGTTTACCCTGCACAGCTTTATCTATTCGCAGAACTGCCTGTGGTAAAATCATATCAATACAAACGGGTACTATTTATCATTAATTCAGGATTTGGGAGTCTTAAAGGTGTCGTCGCTTCAACAGGGAATTAATGCGGCAAAAGCCGGGCGGATGCAGGAAGCGTTAAGCTTTCTGAAAGACGCCATTATTGAGGAACCACAAAACGCCGATGTGTGGGTCTGGGTTGCTGCCATTATTGATGACCTGGACAAACAGGAAATTTTCCTCGAAAAAGCCCTGGAGATTGACCCGCATAATATTCCCGCCCAACGCGGCCTGGCTTATTTACAAAAGCGCAAGCAGGACCGGGCTGCCATTCAAAACGATCATCTTTCCGATCATACCCAGCCGATTTCTCCTTTTCCCAACACGAACCGTCCAAAGCCGGAGACCTCCAATTCCGGCTGGACCAAGTTGAACCTGGATCAGCTGGACGATATTACTTCCTCCGAGGATGACCAGGATCATGACACCGAGAGGGCAGCAGAGAACGGGAACGTTTTTAAAGACCTCCCTAAGCTTAGTTGGTTTGAGAAAATCCTCCTGGGGGTTGTCGTTGTTGTCTTCATGTTCATTGGAGTTCTGGCGGCCAGTGCGATCTTCGATTTCGACTTGCCGCTCAACTTCCTAAAAGGGGGTTTATCCGGTGTGACGGCCGAACCGCCGTATGCCGGTGTTTTCCTTTATGAAGATGAGATCTATTATGATATTCAGAAATATGAGGGCCTGCCGAACCAGGATATTGGCATTCCCACCAGTAAATTGCCAAACCCCACGATCATCCTCTGGGAATCGAGTGCCGACCCGGAAAGAATGCGCCTGATCTATGAAACCGGTGAATACATCACTTATCAAGTTGTCCAGAATCGGCGAGACATCAATGTGATCCAACCGTCAGAAGACCTCAGGGCCGGATTATATTGCTTCCAACAAGCGCCGGAGATCACCGGAACGCAGGTTGCTGATTATTGGTGTTTTCATGTTGATCTCACCCTGGATGAAGAATAATTC
>DPKV01000060.1 GCA_003542325.1 Anaerolineaceae bacterium | reverse complement strand
GGTTTGACTCCCTGCGGGAGGCTAGGGCAACCGCCCCTACCGACGGTGATAAGGTTCGCTAAACGATGTTATATTCATCAACAATATTTTGTGGTGATCTGCCCGGCGTTGACCGTGGGTTCCAGGGTGGGTTGAACCGGCTGGCCGGTCCGGGTTGCCAAAGGTGTGATCAACCGGCTGGTCTCGGCGGTCAGGGTTGCGGTTGGCGTGCCTCTGGAAAACCAGCCGTTCTCTTCGCCAAAGATGGCGAACCCGACAGCCAGAAGCACAACCGCCAGGCAGCAACAGGCGATCACCAGCAGTGCAACCAGCAGAAGGGTATTGGGACGGTTTGACGCCGTTCCGGGTTCTTTCATTAGTGCGCCAGGCCGATTTGATAGGACGCAGTCTGGTTGGTGTAGGGGGTTGTACCGCTGACCACCAGGATCACTTCATCGCCGGCATCCAGATTAAGTTGGATTGATACGGTATTGTTTTCAGAAAGGTCCAGATGGATAACGGTCGTCCCGCCATCCATGACGATGATGGAGACTTCGAATCCCTGGGGGAGTTCATTGGTGACCCGGGCGAACCCATCGGGCACCCAGCCGCCATCATCCGACTCGAAGTCGGTGAAATAACTGATCGCATCCACGCGGATATCGTCAAGCAGCTGCCCTTCGCCATTGACGGCGGCGTCTGTGACATATTCGAACCGCAGGGTGACTTTTTCACCGGCGAATGGACTGAGGTCCACCGTTTCTTCAATCCAGCCCCCGGTGGCGCCGTTATATCCGCAGCCGTAGCTGTTACCGGAAATGTCCAGGGTTGTGCAGGAGGGCGTGGTCAGTATCTGCCAGTTCTCGCCATCGGTGGACGCCACCAAGTACAGATAATCGTAGTCTTCTTCGAGGTCATACCAGGTATGGTAGGAAATCTCGATCGGCTCGCTGACACCCGTGAAATCGAATTCCCGGGTGAGGGTCATATTCGATTCGTCGCCCTTATTGGAGTAGAACATGTACTCGCCGGAATAGGCATCCGCCGGCATCAGACTCACGCTGGTCGACCCGGTGAAGTCCAGGGTCACAGCCCCTTCAAGACCGGTAAATTCGATTGAGTCGACACCATATTGGTGGACGCTGCGGCGCAGGGAATCCTGCGGGAAACCGACCACGGTTTCGGTCAGGGAAGCCTGGATCGGGTTGTAGTTGCCATAATCGTAGCGGCCATCCCCCACGGAGGGGTCCAGCAGCAGGTTTGTGACCGCCCAATCGGCGAAGATCTTGTTTGCGGTGATGATCTCCCCTGTGAGGGGGTCCCGGATGCCCATCTCGTTCATGACCAGGTCGATGGATTCCATGCTGTTTTCGGGGTGGGCGACCACCGCTTTGGTCACATCTTCACCGAATCGATCGAGGAAATAGGCCATATAAAGGAAAGATGCGCCGTAATAGGGTGAGTTACTGCCCACCTCATCGCCCCAATCTGTCAATTGGATATCCGTATTGACCAGGTAGCTGTAATCATGCCCGCCGATATCGTACCCGTTGAGCAGTTCGGCCAGCATGGAGAACCCTTCGTTCATCCAGGTGGACTCGTTGCGGTCCGTGTACCAGTGGATCATGTGCTGGAATTCGTGGGCGAGAGTGCCGTAGATGTACTCTTCCCAGAGGTAAACGTTGTCCGAGTTGATCAGGAACATCTCATGGGCGTTGGAATACTCATGCGCCAATGGGTTGATCTCGTCCGCTGAAGAAAAATAACCGGCCAGAGCGTTGCCTAAATCGCCGGCATAGAGGATGTAGATATGCGGGTCGCCGTCCACCCCCGGGTTCCATTCGGTCCCGAAGAACTCCCGGTTGGTCGGGACGATATCTTGATCGAAGGTGTCGCCGAGGGCTTCCAGGTCGTCCGGATCGTAATCCACGCCCTCCTGGATCCAAAAGTAGGTGTTAACACCGACATAGCGCAGGACAGCCGTGATCCGGAAGTTCTCGTTGGTATCCACATTGGACACCCAGAAATCCTTGACTGCGCCGACCGAGTATGGCGCGTCCGGGTCGATCAGTGTGCTGGGGACATTTGAAAGCCCGCCCAGCCGGTCCGCTAGGTCTACCGGATCGTTGACCGGAACGATGGTGTTTTCCAGGGTCAGGAGGGTTCCAGTCGCGGTGTTGGTGGGTGGGGTCGTCTCGATGACGCTGGGGGTGGGTTCAGCGACCACCGTTTCAGCAGGGACTTCAATTGTGATGGGGTCTCCGTCGAGTGCGTTCAGGGAGGTCGCCAGGATCGTCCCGCTGGCGAACAGGACCAGACAGATACCCAGGCAGCAGAGCGCCACCAGGAGAAGGATGGTCAGAATGATCGGAACGGCTGCTTTTTTGTGCATGTGTTAATTCCTTTCGGAAGTTTCCTTAAATATTGTTTTGCAATTCTCTTCATAAATATACTCGATTTATGTTTGAGACAAAAGTCACGGGATGGATTTTACTGGAAGGATGGTGAAATGCGCCAGGTTCCCCCAATGAATCAGGCTGGGGGCGGGTTAAAGACAAATAAGCCCCTCTTATATCTTTGAGATTATTTGATCATTTACTGACGATCAGGGATACGCCTCAAGGGTGGCGGTCGGCTCCGGAGTCGTGATGGCGTGGGCGGCAGCATCGGTCTCGGCTGATTTAAAATTGATCAGCACGAGGTTGCGGGTGCAATCCTGAAAGGCGTTGAAGGTGATCTGCTCCGAAAGGGGCTGCCCGGAATCGTTGACCACCTGCAGCCAGAAGAGCCGGTCTGCGCCGGTGGTTTGCTCTGTGATCTGGATTTCGTAACCGCCGGGCCCGTAAGCGGTGGAAAGTCCGGTCTGGGCCGCCCAAAGCTGGCCGGACTCGTCGCCGGCGACCACGAAAAGCCCTGCCAGGGGGGTGCCGCCTGAATCGAAGACCTGGCCGCCCACGCCGGACCAGTCACATCCCGCGGCGGGATGGGCGAAGTTCGCCATATACATCGGACTGCCCGGTTGGAGGACGAAGACCGGTTCGGGGGTTTCGGTGGGGGTGGCGGTCGGAGGGATTTCGGTCGTTGTCGGCTCGGCCATAGTCGCTGTGAAAACAGGAGTTTCCACGGTTTCGGTGGTCAGTGTTTCGGTGGGTGAGGTGATGCTTTCAACCGCGGAGAGGAGTTCGGGGAAAGCCTGACAGCCCGCTGTCAGCAGGCTGAGGATGATTAAAAGAGGGAGAAGTGCGCGTTTGGACATGGTTTGATCCTTTCACAGGGAAAGGGTGCAGGTATCGTGCCAGAGGGAGGGTGAATGGTGAATTGTGAGTGGTGAATAGGAGAAGTTTCTAGCAGAAAGTACTGCTATCTAATGTATTAAATAAAAGGCGGGAATGGATGGGAGTCGAA
>DPKV01000219.1 GCA_003542325.1 Anaerolineaceae bacterium | reverse complement strand
AATGAACAAAGATACTCAAACGATTTACCAGTATTTTGACGACCTTAAATCTGTGATCGATGCCTTTCCGGTGCCGGATTTGGAAGCTTTTCTTGCCACCTTGCGAGAAGCCAGAGAAACAAAACATACCATTTTCATCTGTGGAAATGGCGGCAGCTGGGCAACGGCTTCCCACATGGTTGGCGATTTCAGCAAGAATACCCGGATTCCGGGGAGGAATCCAATGATCGTGATCGGCCTGGGTGATAATATCCCCTCACTTACGGCCTATGCGAACGATGAAGGTTACGATCGGGTATTCGCAGAACCGGCGGTCAGTCTGATGAAACCCGGTGATATATTGATTGCTATTAGTGCCAGCGGCAATTCCCCCAACGTCCTGGAAGCGGTCAAGGCTGCTAAATCAGCCGGGGCAACCACGCTTGGGCTAGCCGGCTTTGATGGTGGTCATCTGAAATCGGTCGTTGACCAGGCCCTGATCATCCCCACCGATTGCATTGAAATCGTTGAGGATTTCCATATGATCGTTGATCACATCCTGGTCACATGCCTCAGGATGTAATTTTTCTTCTCGTTTCATATCACTTCATCCAAGCCGGGCAAAGACACCCGGCTTTTGATTAACCGGCGATGTTCAGTTATACTGGGTTACCAGAATTGATAAAAGGTGTCCAATGAAGAAGAATGCCATTCCATATTATCCTATCCTTTTTGCTGTCTTCCCTGTTCTTTCATTGATCGCATACAACAAATTTCAGACCCAGTTTTCTGCGATTTTCCGTCCTCTGGTAATCGTTATCGTTTTTTGCGCCTTAATCTATGGGGGTTTTTACCTGATTTTTAAGAAGAACTGGCAAAAAGCTGCGTTGATCACCAGTGTCTCCCTGATCCTCTTCTTTTCTTATGGCCATGTGTTCACTTTGATCGAATCATCCGCTTTTCTGAATAATCTCATCGGTCAACACCGGTACATTGTCGGAGGATTCGTCTTAATCTGGATCACCGCTTTGATACTGACCATAAAAAAGGATTTCAAACCGGAATTCAACCAGCTTGTGAATGTCATTGGCATCATTCTGGTTGCCATGCCCCTCATCCAAACAGGTTGGTTCTACCTGAGTGAGACGATTGTTCACCTGCGATCCAAAAAAGAGTCGACTCAAGAAATTAGCGAAAATAATCCATTGGATTACTCCCCCGATGTGTACTATATCATTCTGGATATGTATACCAGACCGGATGCCCTTCTGGAAGATTATGATCTGGATATGTCCGATTTTATTGGGTCCCTTGAAGAACAAGGATTTTTCTATGCCGATGAAAGCCAAAGCAATTATGGAGAAACCTTCACCTCCCTTTCCACATCGCTGAATATGCAATTGATCGGTAAACTCACAGCGGAGCGAAACCTCACGCTGGGAGGGGCGGAATATAGTGATCTGGTCATTCATAGCGAAGTTCGATCAATCTTTGAACGTCTGAATTATCAAACGATCGCCTTCTCCACCGGATACCGATGGAGTGAGTTGTCAGATGCTGATATCTATTACCAAATCAAATCGACTGACCCTCTCCATGCGCTTACACCTTTTGAATTGCTCTTGGTGAAAAGCCTGATCATTTATCCTTTCAGAGGTTACCTATACGAAGTTCTCCCTGACAATACATCAACATTAAATTTGAGTGGCGGGTTGCTGGATACCACCCAGACCTTACATGTTGAAACGCAACGGAATGTACTTGAAATCCTCCCTCAGATTGCGGAAAACAAGAACCCAACCTTCACTTTTGCCCATATTCTTATTCCTCATCCTCCATTGGTTTTTGACAGTGACGGCAGTATCTTAACCGATCCCGGATATTACAGCGGAGATAATGCCAGCGCGCTTAGTGAAGCATATGAAATTGATGGTTATAAGAGACAAGTGCAGTTCATCAGCCAGGAAATTGAAGATATCGTTCGTCAGATTCTGGACAACTCTGAGACGGAACCCATTATTATCATCCAGGGCGATCACGGAAAAGAGGGAAATAATCGAAGCAAGATATTGAACCTCTATTATTTCCCCAACCAGGACTACTCGGCTTTGTACCCGTCTATAACGCCGGTTAATTCATTCCGGATCGTGCTGAACCAATTTTTTGATTTCGATTACCCACTCAAAGAGGACACGGTCATCCCCCTTGATGGTATTGCATCGGATGAATGAGTAGACATTCCAGATAGCCGATGACAATAATAGCCCGTTTACGCGGGCTATTATTGTTGAAGACCAAAATCTTTATTCTAAGAAGAGAGTGAAGATTGGAAATTAGCGAATGCTTTTCACCTTATCCATAAATTCTTTGACACGTTCCTCATCAACATGATTCTCAAACTTTCCGGCAATCTTGAAAGTCGTTCCGACAATTGCGCCATCAGACAGTGCTAACTGCTCGCTGACATTATCAGCCCTGACACCAGTGTTGGCAAAGACGACAGTATCTGGAACAGCTTGTTTAACATTCTTGAGGATGGATGTGTCCGTCTCAACACCGGCTGTCAGACCTGAAACACATAAACCATCCGGTCGATGATTGAAAACTGTGGATATGGCGATTTGAACGATGTCCCTGCCGCCAAGATAGACTGCCGCTTCGGGAACGATATTGTATAGCAGCTTGACATCCTGAGCCCCTACAGCATGTTGGTGACGGACAGTATCGCCTGCGTTGGTGTTCCACAAACCAAAGTCAGAAGCATAAACACCTGAGAAAATTTCCCGAACGAACTTCGCACCGGTTGACACGGCAAGATCAAGGGAACGCTTTGGGTCCCAAAGAACGTTGACGCCAAAAGGAATACGAATTTCGGACATTAATTCACCAATAACGCGCCCCATCGCCGCCACGGTCACCGGTTCCACTGCAGTGAGGTAAGGCAGACTGAACTCATTTGAGAACATCACCGAGTCGACGCCCCCATTTTGGAGTGCCAGAAAATCTTTACGCACCCATTCAACAA
The DNA here is from genome assembly GCA_003542325.1 of Anaerolineaceae bacterium. Lineage (GTDB taxonomy): Bacteria > Chloroflexota > Anaerolineae > Anaerolineales > Anaerolineaceae > Brevifilum. The sequence continues at coordinate 114 of DPKV01000219.1, read as the reverse complement.
CTTCTTTCATTCCCGTTTTTGGGTCATAGCCCGGGTCCCCGGGAAGCGGATTCAGATGGCACATCGCTATGATGGGCTTTTTAGTACCGAGTATTTCTTCTGTCCAAAGTTTCG
>DPKV01000235.1:3965-5152 GCA_003542325.1 Anaerolineaceae bacterium | reverse complement strand
CTCCTGGTTCACCTGGTTTTTCTATCACTTCTTCTACCCAAAGTATGCCCTGATGAAAAAGTGGTGGGTCACCGACGCTGACATCGAAGGATTCGCCAGGGTTCTGTCCCCGGGGATGATCCAGTGGATGGCGTTTGAACCCATCGTTGAGCCTGGCGGCGTGTTTACTCCGCTCAATCCCGGAGAGGCTGAAACGGCGCATTGTTTATTTACCCGGGCTGCTCAATCCTATGCCCGCAGTCTTGAAAAACCAAAAAGTACTGTGCCTGTAACAGATAACCCAACCCATTCAATCAATTTCTAATCGAAAGGATTTGCCATGGAAGTCAAAAAACTAAAGCAGGCTCTGGCCGCTGTCGTGATCAATGTCAGCGAGGAGGACGGATCGGCCAGTGCGGCCGTACGGATGACGGTTGAGGATGAGCTCCTCAGCGAGACCCCCCAGGTGACCCGCATCGTTGACAGCCTGGATGACATCCCCCTCCAGGAAATGTTCGAAGAGCTCCTGGATAAATTCAACCTGCTGGCGGTGGAGGATCAGTCCAAGAAAAAGCCACGTAAGCGGAAGCCCACTGCGGACAAATCGGCTAAGCCAAAGCTGTTTGAAGATAACAAGAAAAAGGTAAGCGACAAGGATACCGAGCAACCTGCTGATGACGATGAAGAAGACATCGCCGGCACCGATGATGAGGAAGAAGAACCTACTGAGGATCTCACCGAGGAAGAAGATGACGCCAGCAACGACGATCAGGATGAGGTTGCTTCTGATAACGAAGATGATGAAAACGATGAAGACATTGAAGTCGAGGAGGAGGATGTCCCCGAAACCGACAAGGAAGAAGCGGATGCCTCCGAAGCCGACGAGGAAGAAAAACAAGATCAAGCCCCCCGCCAGATCAACCTGGACGATATGTTCTAAAAGGAGACGATAAAGATGAAAACCATGATCGTAAAACCCAATGGTTCCGAAGTTGAAATCGGCGATTTCCCTGCGGATATGTCCGCAGACGATATCCTGACGCTGGCCAGGGCCAGTGCCGCCAAGCAGGGCGATTCTTCCGTTGCCCTCGGCGTGGTTGACAAAGAGGAGCCCGGGGAAGACGGCGAGGCTCGTAAGATCTTCCTGAAACAGGATCGCGCTAAGACCAAAGGTTAAACTGCTGAATTGAACCTGCTCCCACCCCATT
>DPKV01000235.1:0-3882 GCA_003542325.1 Anaerolineaceae bacterium | reverse complement strand
AAGTTGCTGGAAATCAGCAAGTACCTGGATGTTGCCTGGCATATCCAGGGGCGGGCCGAAGCCTATTGCAATTTCGATCTGGACTGGCTGGACGAAATAACGATCATCAATGAGATTACAAACGGTTCTATTGATAAGTACAACTCCATTGATCAGGNNGAACAAGGGGATTTTGTGGGGGATAGTGTGATGTATGCCTACCCCCGTTTGAGGATCGCCAATTTCCTGTCTGCCGAAATGGAGGACTTTTTCAGTGAGGAACTTTCTGAATGCGAGCTGTCGCCTGAGGAAATTCTGGCCGCCTCTATCGGAGCGTATACCTATTTTGCGAACAGGTTTGCTTCCGTTGATATGACCGATGAGGAAAAATACCAGCTGGTCCTGGAGTCGCCTGTAGCGTCAACGATTGCCCTTTGGACCAACTTCATCCTGGTCAACAATCCTTTATTGGATTTGCTGGACAATCTGAGTCTGCGGGCTGATTGTGTTTGGGTGCCCTGGCCGGATGTGTCGTCTGTGGCGTCCTGGTATGACTGGTTTGAACGGCTGGAAAGAGAATCGGATAAGCTCAATCTCGGCATCTCAGGAAAAGAGCTGTTAGCCGATATCCTTCACTTCTCAACATTGGAGGAGGTGAGTCTTGAATAACTTTGAGAAGGAATGCCTTCTACCGATACTCGTTGCCGTTGCCAACCTCCCGGAAGACTCTCGCAGCCAGGTGCTTGTCAGCGATCCTCCCGAGGGGGGGACATTCGAATTGATGGGCGGCCTGGCCGTGCGCCTGGGCGACGCAGCAAACCTCCTGGCACTGTTTGACGAGATGAACAACACTGACCTGTCCCTGCTGAGACGGATTGCCAACCTGCCGTCCGTGGAAACGGAGGGAGACTTTGACTACTTATGAAAGCGCCTATGCCAGCGAGTACCTTCGATGGGCACTGGAAAAACTGAAGGAGGGGGATTTTTCGGCAAACGATCTGCTGTCTGACCAGCTCGTTGTAGATTATGTTGCCTCAAACCTCCCCAAACAATTGCCGGATTGCTGCCCCTTTGTCCTTGGCGGCTTTGCTATGCGGGAAGGTATATTGGAATTTCTCTATGGCGAGGATGGGAAAAAACCCATAATCGAACTTGATGATTTCAGCCGCTCCAAGAGGGTTAAAGAGTATCTCGATATCTTATTTTTCCAGGATGGGTTTTGTCCTGAATGCGCACTGGAGGTGCCGATCTTCTTTGGAGGAGCCATCCTGTATGAAGATATCCTTAATTGGGCCGATTGGTCGCCTGGGGCCAGGTTGGTGTTCCTGCTGCTTATCGAGACCTTCTACACGGGTGAGCTGGACGAAGACGAGGATGGTTTCCCCGGAGATCTCTCTCTGACCGAAACGCTGGCGCGCTCAATGGGTCCCTATGTTGATTGGTGGGGCACCAGTGAGCGATATGAGCCCGAGGATATGCTGCAAAGCCCGCTGCTGTCTGAGATTGAGTTCCATACAGCGCTTGTGTCTGGTGTATATAACAATCCGTTTATAGGCTATCTGGCCCGCGACGGGGAATGTGTCTACGATATCTTGAGCGTATCAGCCGATGATTACGAAGCTATGTCTCATCTGATGGCGCTGGCGGATTTTGCCAGCCAATTAGCCAACCATGGTTTTGATGAAGCTATTGATGAGTATCCGGCAGGCGAATTGTTCGGTACTGTCTCCCAATATATGCTGTGCGAGGATAAAAATGGAAAGAATGGTTATTACATTTGTGGAGGGTAAACTTCCAACGGTGGAGGTCGTTGCCAAAGGCGTTCACTCCAAGAAAACGGTGTCCATCGCTGCTCTCCTGGGCGCAATGGTCACCGAAGCATCTTTGCCGCCCATCTGGGTTGAGGACAACCTGGTTGCCACGAACGGCCTCGACCAAAATATATTTTTCGTCCCGCCCCACAAGCGGGACCTGTTGATTGACGACCTTTATATCAATGATGTCCCTATACCCGGGCTGATAATCGCCTTGAAGAGCGATAATAATAAGGCCGTAAACGTTTTATTATTCGCCGTGACCGAAAAGCGAAAAGAGAATTTGAGAAAAACCTCCTTTCTGTACAAAATGCCTTTTCCAAACACCCAATCCAGCGGCGCTGTTTGTTGGGGCAGCAGCGATGTTTCCCAATACGGCGAAAGGGATTGGCAAGGCGTTCTCACTGAGTTCTTCAGCTCACAGTTCAATGGCGACTTGATCAAAAAGGCGTCGAAAGCTCACCCCGAAGATATTCGTGAAATGCTGATCGAGCTGACGGGAAAGGAGGAATACCCCGTGAATGATCTGGTAGCCTCCCCTTCCTGTGCTTCACTGTCCGAATTGCTGGAGAAAGGCGGGGTGAGATGAGCCTGTTCCCGCCACAAGGCATGTACTTACGGGGGGAAGCCCAACGACTATTGTGGTCATACGCCACCCCGATTTATCGGTCCAGGCTGCCGGTTCCATCTGAGAAAGCGGAAGGAATCTCAGAGATAACGGAGGCGCGGGAAGCTGTGCCCCTGTTCGAACTTCTGGTGCCAAAGATCCCGCTGGAACTGCTCGAAATAACCTGCGGCGCCTTTCGATGGGTATTGGAGACGGGTCAGCGGCAGTTGGAAGCCGCCATGTACCTTTGTTATCAGAACGAAAAATGGTTCTGCAAAATGCCCTGCCAGGAAATATCGGCCTGCAACGTGTCTCCTGAACCGATTTCGGCTCTCGATCATGTGGGCGTGGTGATCCACTCCCACGGATTTATGCCGGCCTTCTTTTCGCCCACAGATAGCGATGGGGAGGACGATGGGTTCATCTTCGGCGTGGTTGGGGATTTGAAAAACATGATGCCGCAGTTCAAATTTCGGGTCGGCGACCGGGGGTATTTCCTGCCGGTCCGGCTTGAAGACCTCTGGGATTATGAAAGAAAGGTGGTGCCATGCTAAAGAAAATCTTGCCAAAGGAAACGGCCCAGATTGGCGCATCAAAGTTCCATCTGGTGCTGGTCGGGTGCGGCGGTACAGGCAGTTTTCTGGCCGGCCACCTCGCGCGGCTCTTGACCGGATCCGTTATCGGCGAAACCATCGAGGATGTTCTGCTCATTGATGGCGATAGTGTTGAGTCCAAAAATGTTGGCCGGCAGCTATTCTCCAAACACGATGTGGGCAAGAACAAAGCAGAGGTTCTGGCCAACCGGTACAACCTGGCTTTTGGTCTGGACATAAAATGGTATCCGGATTTCCTGACACAGGATAATTTTTCCGAGCTACTCCCAGGCTCGAATCGGAGCCACCCGGTTTTAATCCTCGGTTGTCTGGATACAGCTGCGGCCAGAAAGATCATCCTCGATAAAGTGACGGATAAATGGGGAAACCCGGCCTGGTGGCTGGATGCCGGCAACGGACCATCCGCCGGGCAAATTGTGCTGGGTTCCACCGGCAGTATTGAGAAAATATCGTCAGGGATCGGAGCCTACCTGGTCGAATATCTCCCCTACCCGCCCCTGGTCTTCCCGGACCTGGTCAATCCCGTCCAGGACATCGAGAAATCCTTGTCGTGCGCTGAGATGCTCCAATCGGAAGAACAGTCCCTCAATGTAAATGCCCTGGTGGCCGGGTTGATGGCGGAGATGCTGCGCCTGTTCCTGACCGGCGACCTCTCGTATAACATCGTTCAACTGGATGTTTCCAGCTTTATCACCGTCCCCAACCTGGTGACGGACGAATGGCTGGAAGACTATTTGAGCAAGCAGAGCGCAAAGGATCTGACACCCAGCCTTGCATAAATATTGTCAAGGTAAAAGTCAATATTTGAGCTACCCATAAAGCAAGATACCGCCTGCCGCCGTGCTAAACTGTGGGCAGGCGGTATCGC
>DPKV01000141.1 GCA_003542325.1 Anaerolineaceae bacterium | reverse complement strand
GCGTGCGAATATCGATTAGCATAATCAGTTTTCTATTTATTGAGAACAAAAATTATGATTCATTGTATCAGAAGTCAGGACAACTCCATACTGATTCGATCTCGACCTAATATTTTATCATGACTAATAGTGTTAATAAACTTAAAAACCTGCTTATAATGATGGGTCATCAGATGATTTCTCAGTAAACCCCGAAACGAAAAAAATGTTGTTTATGAAAAAACAATAACACAATTTTAGCTCAATTTTGGTATATATTGTTGGAATCAGCAAACGCAGCAAACGAAGATTACTTTTTCATCCCAGAAAATATGGAATTCAGGTCTGCCTGAAGGTAATATCGCTGGAAAGACCTGGCTTCTGCCAGCTGATCCTGCAATACTTCCCTCAATATCTGTATGGATTCAGGGACAGGTTCCTGATTACTGCGAGAAATCAGGACACGGTCTTCATCGAGGGCAATCCGAAGGTCGCCCATCGCCTCCCAGATTTGCAAAACCGTTTGCAGGGTCTGAGGTGTTATGGCACACGCGCCTGCCAATTCTGAAATGGTTGTGCGGCCGGCTTTTTGATTAATGACGAATTTAACCAACCCGGCTACCCGTTCCATCAGTGCATGCTCATTCCCCCCGCCAGGAAGGCCGCCCAAAAGAATGACTTTTTCCGGTGCAACGTTACGGAGAACAGAATCGAGGACGGATTGTGAGGGTGGGACGGTCCAAATGACCAAGGTCTTGCCTTGTGAAAGTTTATTACGATCCAGAGCGTTGATGTCCCTGGGAAGCGGACCTTCACCCCAGATTTGCACGTCACTTTCCACCTCACATAATCTCTCGAGGGTCCTTCTGGGGACTGGCTCCTGGCGCAAATCCAGAACATTGTACCTGCGCTGCTTGATTTCTGTGAGTCCTCGCTCTGAGAGCCGAAATGCGACCCACTCCGCACTTATCTGGAGCAGACCCTTGTAATCGCTTTGGGACAAGTGACAGATCAGGTCGAAGGCTGCTTCCGGAAGCGGTTCTTCGGCGCCGCTCCACCAGATAAATTTCTGTTGGTTCTCACTTTGATCTGCTGCGATGACCTGTCGGTGGTCGCCCGTCTGGCCCACTTCAGTTGCAGAGATGAGGACAAGGTCGTCAATGGCGAAATTCAAAGCGGGATTCCCCGGACCAAATGGCGCAAGACGTTGGACCTCAGCGATAAGGTCGGGTGTGATCTCCGAGAGTGAGAGCCTGGCATGGACTTCGATTTCAGGGGTGAGATCCACTTTTTGAGCCTGGATTTCGACAGCTTCCAGAAATCCGTGCTTGAATGCAGGGTAAGTGCGAGCCGGAAAGGACATCCCGGCTGCCATGGGGTGGCCGCCGTAACCTATTAGAAGATGCGCCTGGCTGCCGATCGCCTCGGTGACATTGATGCCTTTGACGGAGCGGGCTGAACCGTGGATGGGGTCTTCCCCTGTCAGCAGAATGACAGGTTTGTAATAACGCCGAGCCAGATGATTGGCGGCAATTCCCACCACGCCGCCGGGCCACCCGGGGTTGTGGAGGACAATGGCTGGCGCATGGCGGTCATCTGCGGAATCCTGCAGCATCCTCTCAGCCGCTCGTTCGACCTGATGTGTTGTGAAGCGGCGCTTGTTGTTCATCGCTTCAATTTGCATTCCGATGACTCTTGCCCGGCCGGGATCTTTTGTGGTCAGGAATTCAACCATGATGTTTGCATCAGCAATCCTGCCAACCGCATTCATCCGGGGGGTGATTTGAAAGCCGATATGGCTTTCCGTCAGGTAATCCGGATTGAGTTCGGCATTCTGATAGAGGGTTTGCAGTCCCAGCCGTTCGGTGTGCCTGAGATGCACCAGACCCCGTTGAAGGATATAGCGGGTGTCATCTACTTGAACGGCCAGGTCGGCGATAATCCCCAGGGCTGTCAGTTCCTGATAAGGTCCTTCATTAAAAGGGACTCCCAGATACTTGTAGAAGCCTTCCATAAGTTTATAGGCGACGCCTACTCCCGGGAGCGTTCGCAAGGGATGACCTTCGGGCAATCGCTGGGGGTTGACATTGGCATTGGCGGGCGGTATTTTTCCCGGCACCGTGTGATGATCGGTGACGATGGCGGCGATGCCTGCCCGGCGGACCATCTGGATGTTATCGTATTCAGAAATCCCCGTGTCACAGGTCAGCAGCAGGTCAAAGCCTTCCTCCATGTATTTCTGAAGAACGGAGGTGGTGATGCCGTGGGATTCTTTTCCCCTGACCGGGATATGGAAACGGACATCCGCGCCCAATCCCTGCAAACCTTCAACCAGGACTGTGGTGGAGGTCTGTCCATCCACATCGAAATCACCCCAGACCAGGATTCGGCCCTGCTTTTGGATAATTTCCGCCAGCACTTCGTAAGCCTGCCGTGCATCCGGCAGTTCGTCCGCGGGTGTTGGTTGATAGCGGTCCGGGTCCAGAAAGGCTAGTGCAGCCTCAATCGTCTGATAACCGCGGCGATAGAGCGTTTCGGCCACCAGGGGATGGCCGCCAACCGCCTCCCGGAACTCATCGGGAACAGTGATTGGCTCGGGTTCGATCCAGCGGGGTTCAGGTCGCATTAAAATTCAATCTCACTGATCTGGTCAAAATCAAGCAGGTCCTCAAATCCTTCAGGCTGCCGGTCAGAATCTTCAAGGTCTTCAAGATCACCGCCGAGGGTGCCGCGGTCGCAGTGAGCACGGTAAACGCAGAACCGGCAAAGGGCTTCGTCAGCGGTTCGAAAGAAGGAGTCGGCCGGTTTGTCTGTAATTTCATTGATTAAGTCGGTGAAATAGTCCCTGTCCTGTTCGAATCGATCGGTGTTATAAGTGAGCGTGATCGGAGCAGTCCGGTTAGGCGCAAACCAATAGCGCATTTCAATCTGATCCGGGGTCACCATTGCCCGGTTCGTTAACACACCTCCTGAACAAGCCAGGATGAACTGGTAAAGCCGGGTTTGCACCCTGTCTTCCAGCCAATCCTGACGGGGTTTTTTCTGGGAAGTTTTCCAGTCGTAAATAATGAGGCGTCCGTCCGGCTGGACGAGGACCAAATCGTATTTCGCGAGTGCGCGGTGGCCCGCCAGATTAGTGGCAAGGGTGGTTTCAACGAAGCGCTCTCCGTCCAGCAAGGGTGGGATGGCCTCCAGAAAATTCTCCCACCATTGACCCAGGTCGGGGTCTGGATCACCCGTCACTAATGCGTGGAGGCGGTCTTCCGGAACCCCCAGCAGCCATTGCTGGACAAGACGGTGAAAGCGTGCGCCGCTTTGGCCGCGCTGCTCGAATTTGAGGGCATCTTCCACGACCAGAGCCGGCCAGCGGGTATGCAGGACATAGCGCAGATAAAACCGATAGGGACAATCGCGATAATCCTGAAGGTTCGATTGGGAAAAAGTGAAATCAGCCGAGAGGATCATAAGTTATCCTTTTGGAGGTTGATGAGTTCCAATAGAGCCCGGGCTGGGACGTTCCCATTAGCGTTTCGGCCTGCATTTGTTGTGATGGTCAGCCAGCGGCGGGCCCGGGTGATCCCCACGAATAACAATCGCAATCGTTCCCGGATGAAATCCTGCCGGGCTTCCAACGTGGCCTGTCCTTCAAGGTACCAATCCATGGGATGGTCATCCAACAAGGTCAGGAGTTGTGCCAAAGTCTCCGCTTCCAGGTTGAGATGGTCTCTGACATACCATTTTTCGCTTTGGAACTGGTCGTATTTTTCCCCCGAAGGGAAGTTGTAATTGTTGACCGCCGTCAGGAAAACGGCGTCCCATTCAAGGCCTTTTGCCTTGTGCATGGTGGCGACGACCACCTGTCCCGGATAGAGATCCGGATTAAACGCACTGTCTTCGTCGGAAAATCCCAGAAATCGGCGTTGATTATCGGCGATCTGTTTGATCTCATCGGTGAATTCCGGCAAACGCCAGTCCGGGTGTGATGTGGCAAATTGACGCAGCAGGACGGAAAGTTTATGCGCCAGGGCAAGTTCGGCTGGTGTCAGGAATAGATCCTGGGCAATGGTCAGGATCAGCTGGTCAATGGGGAGGAAGATGGTGCCGTGCCAGCGGCGAATAACCTCGCGGAATTCGGTTAGCTCATCAATGATCCTAGCCGGGTTTTCGAATTTAATTTCGACATCCTCCAACCAGGTGTCCGTGGGACGCGGCCAAATATAATCTTCCACCCGTTTACAATTCTTGATCAAATTAGCGATTTGCTCATTGAACGGCCAATGTTCCTCATCCTCTCGCTCCGCCCTGCGCCAGACTTTATAAGCTTTCGATAGTTTTTTACTTGACCTTGGATCGCCGAGGTAGTTCAAAATGTAGTAGATCGCGGATGCGGAAAGGCGTGTTGCGGAGGTCGACCGCAGCAGGCTATCCACAAACGGAATTTGCCGGCGTTCCAGCTCCTGGACGTACTTAAAACCGCGCTGGTTTCGGGGGGCCAGGATGGCAATTGTCTTGTCCGGGTTTTCCTCAAGGAAGGCTTCCACCAGGTCCACTACGTAACGTACTTCCTGGTCAGAGGAGAAGTTTTGCTCTACAAGGTTAATACACTTCGGGCAATCCACAGGATTGGGTTGAGGATCGTCGGCTGGAGTAGGCAGGATCAACGGCAGATTAAGGGCCTGGCGCACTTCCGGGTTGGGGTGGTTCTCCCGGGTCCACGTGATCATCTGGTTGGCCAGGTGGATGATCGAGAGGGTGGACCGGCCGCTTTCCGGCAGCGATTGGGAGTCAACATCCGGGCGGTTGATGAAATCCAATAAGAATTGGGGGCTGGCAGTTGTGAAGGTTTCGAAGATAGCCTGGTTTGGATCGCCAACCCGGACCCAGTTACCGTTCTCCCCTGCCAGCAAGGAAAGGATTTCCTGCTGCAATAAGCTGGAATCCTGAGCTTCATCTTCCAGAATATAAGGCCAGCGATTGCGCAGAGACTGGACCAGGGCGGGGTCGGAACGGAGGCAGCGTAAAGCCAAACGGATGAGGTCGTCAAAATCCACACTGGCCCGATAATTCAGGGCATCCTGATATTCCCGGTAGATTTCCGCGCCCATTTCGACCAGGGGCAGCGGGATGGGACTGTTCGCAAGGGTCTTCATTAATCCAATGGGTGTCAATTCCCGGTCTTTCGCCAGGCGAATGAAGGCCGTGGCGATCGCTTCGACCATCAATGGCAGGTTGCGCGGGTCTTCATAGATTTTCTTTTGCTGATTGACCTCATAATCCAAATAAGGTTCCAGAAAATCGGGATGAGATTTTAGCCAGCTCACGGCGACATTGTGTTTAATCCGGGTGGTTTCCATTTCATCGATAATCTGGAAGCCGGTGCTCAACCCTGCCAGGTCGGGTTTTTCGTGGACGATGTCATTTGCCAACCCATGCAGGGTCCGCACTCTGTAGCCCAATCCTGGGAGCAGGTCTGCCGTCTGGAGTTGGGCAGAGATCCGGGCGGAGAAATTATCCACGGCTGCATTGACCAGGGTGACGATCAGGATTTCCTGATCGGGATTGATTGCGCCTTCCTTAATCAGATTGGCCGCGAGGCAGGAAAGGGTCCAGGTCTTTCCGGATCCCGGAACTGCGCTGACCCCCATTCGGCCGGATTTGTACCGCAGGATGCTTTGCTGGCCAGGACGGAGTTGCACAACGCCCCTGCTCATCGGGACCTCCTCCGGGCTTCCAGCAATACGTGCTGAAAAACCCGCAGCAGCAGGCCGCGGTTTTCATATCCGCTTACATCCATATCACTCGGACCCAGGAAGACCTTTTTCCGGCAGCGGTTTAGTAAGCCCAGCGATAACCGGCTGAGCGTTTCGTGCGCCGCGGCCAGTTCATCTTCCGCATTCCAGGTTTGACTTGGCTGCCATTGCGGTGAAAGGACATAGGGCTGTGTGAGGGGCTGGTCCAGCCGCTGGTACCAGCTTGGGCTGCCAATGTCCAGCCAGAACTGGTAATCCACAGCCTGGTTGCGAATTAAAAAAGTGTACGCCGGGGCCAGAAAAACCGAATCCTGATGATCTTGCTGCCAGGATTGGATATATTGGGCTGCGATGACGCCCTCCATAACCATCTGGATATACTCTTTGCTGATCGAGAGATCATTGTTCCCGGCTGGTGTATCCATTGCCCAACGGAATTTTTGGATGGATTCGATCAGGACAGCGGCAATGTTGGCGCTGTTCAGGTCATTGTTGAAGCCGTATCCGGGCTGGCTGAGAACTTCGCCAAAGAGACGATTCAAGAAAAAGTCCAGATTCTGTGAATCTTCCGGCGTTTTTTCTGCGAGCCAATCCCGCAGCCGGTCATAGCGTTCACCGGCCTGGTAAGTGATCCGGTCACGGACTTCGCTCGGAACGGCCTCAAAGGGTTTGAGGGGAAATTCCCGCGTTTGCTCTTCATAGGCATAGGCGGTCAGTAATTGCGCCCTGACCAGGTCCAAACCATCAATCGCCTGCATCAGTGCAAATGCCAGGTTGATCCGCTTGGGAAAAAGTCTCCATTCGGGAAACGTTGCAGATGCCAAAGTCAGCAGGGTCTGAGTGGTCGGTTCATCCCGCAAAGGCCGCGAAGGTCGATGGGAATGGTATGGGATCTCCAGCGTGTCCAACTGGTTGGCCAGGCTGAACCGGAGCACATCTGACATGAATGGCGCGAGGATGACGATCTCTCCGGGTGAAGCCCCTGAATCGATCAACTGCCGGACCTGGTCTGCCACCCAATGGATCATGACCGGGAAGAAACGAGGGTTTTCAGCGGGGGTTCCCAGAGCCGTAGTCACGGCTTTAAAATCCGGTATGGTTGAGGTACTGGTATTGCCTGAAAGATGGGCGATTGTGGATTGAAGGCCTGTTCTGAGGGCCTGCACTTCCGGTGAGTTGACCAGTTGGGTTGAAAATTTCACTTGTTCGTCACACGTTTTTCTGAGCGCCAGGCCGCTTTCAACATCCGCCCCGAGGAAGAACCGATAACCGGCATCCTCGTCAAAGATAACCAGGGCGGAATCGAAATCCGGCAGCCATTCCTGGAGGATGGTGTGGGAAATGGGTGTATCCTCTTCGACGTTGTCCGCAATCAAATGGCGATAAGACCGGGTCAGATAGTTGCGGCAAAGGGGTGAGGACCAAAGGTGCTTTTGAAAGAGCTCAACCTGCAGGGAGAAGTCAAGCAGGTTGTGGGACAGGCAGTAGCTGCGGAAGCGGTTGACGCATTCCTGCACGTCGTCATAGACATTGAGTTGGTCAAGTTCACCCACCCAGGCTGATTTCAGCCGCGGGCCGATCTCATCAATCGGGAACCCGACGATGGCAGCCTTATTCAGGTTGTCGAGGATTTGGGAGTAGATCCGGTTGCGGTTGATGGTCAGGCTGGCAAAAAAGCCCTCCTTTTCGATCAGGGGGAGGACGATATGCGCCATATAATATTGCGCGGTTTCCAGGGTGAGGAATTGCGGGGGTTGGTCGGGAAAAGCCACACCTGAGGCCGGACTGACAACCGGCCAGAACAACTCCACCATCCTGCGGGCCAGGCCGCCGAGGGTCATGGTGGTCACCAGGCTCTGCGCAAGGCCGGGTTCATCCTGCAGGCAGCGATCATAGGGCGCGGCCAGCGTGCGCTGCGGAACGAAGATCAGGATTTCGTGGGCGGGAATTCCGGATTGGATCAGTTTTTTCAGCCAAAGCGTTCCGCCGGTCGTTTTCCCCGTACCCGCTGAACCTTGCAGGAATACTTTTGCATGATGGGAGATATCCAGAAGGTGGGTTTGTTCCGGTGTGAGTGCCATAATGCAATTATATTCGAAAACCATTGATGAGCGGGTCGTGAGGACATCTCAGGTATAATATCTCAGTAATCTGACCCATCCTGAATTGAAAGGAAAACCATTCCATGACGACCGATCTGGCACCCTTTTTCTCACCGGCGGGTGTTGCAATCATTGGCGCTTCCTCGAACCCCAGAAAATTGAGCTATGGTATTCTCAAGAACCTGTCCCTCTATGGGTATGTAGGCGGGATCTATCCTGTCAATCCCAAAGCCGATCAAATTCTGGATATGAAGGTCTATCCCGATGTGTCCGCAGTACCTGACCCCGTTGAACTGGCTGTGATCGTTCTGCCCGCTGGCATGACTCCGGATGTGATCCGCTCCTGCGGGGAGCGTGGGATTAAAGCTGCTGTCATCATTTCCGGTGGATTCCGGGAGGTTGGCGGAAACGGGGTTGCGCTCGAGCAGGAATGTCTCGAAATCGCCAGAGAATATGGAATGCGTCTGATTGGACCCAACTGTGTCGGCACCGTGGACCTGCTGACCGGGTTAAATACCACCTTTATTGAAGGCTTACCGGTAAAGGGTTCCATTGGTTTTCTTTCGCAATCCGGCGCGGTCTGTGGGGGTGTGGTGGATTATATCGCCGATAAAGGGATTGGGTTTTCGCACTTCGCCAGCCTTGGCAACGAACTGGATGTGGATGAATCGGATATGATCGCCTATTTCGGGGCACATCCCGCGGTCAAGGTCATTGCAGCGTATGTGGAGGGTATCCAGGATGGGCAGAAGTTCATCCGGACAGCCCAACGGGTCTCCCGCGAGAAACCGATTGTGCTGCTCAAAGCCGGTCGCTCAGATGCCGGTGCGCAGGCTGTCTCTTCGCATACCGGGTCTCTGGCCGGGAGTTATGCCGCCTACCAGGCTGCATTCAAGCAGGCTGGTGTCATCGAAGTGGATGACCTGCCGGCCTTGTTTGATGTCGCCTGGGCGCTAAGCTGCCAGCCATTGCCGAAGGGGAACCGGGTGGCGATCTTTACCAATGCCGGCGGCCCGGCGGCCCTGGCATCGGACGCTCTGGACGCGAACGGGTTCAAACTGGCGGCCATCTCACCGGAAAAACAGGCGCAGCTCGCTGAGAAGTTGAATCCCAGTGCCCAGGTATCCAATCCTGTGGATATGCTGGGTGGAGCAGAGCCGCCAGAGTTTGCACACTGTCTGGAAACGCTGATCGATGATCCCGAGGTGGATGTATTGTTGCCGATGTTGGTGCCGCAGGCGCTGGTCAATTCCGGTGACGTTGCCCGGGCGATTGTGGAGCAGGCTGAAAAAACAAAAAAAACCGTCCTGGCTTGTATGGTCGGGGAGCAAAGCCTGACCGAAGCGCGCCAGGTCCTGCATCAAAACCATGTGCCGATGAGCATCTTCCCAGAAGTGCCGGGTCAGGTATTGGGCGCGATGCAAGGGTACCGGTCCTGGATGGTGAAAGACCATGGGAATCCCTTCCAGTTTACGGATGTGCATAAGGATGAAGTCCAGGGAGTCCTGAATGCGGCGACGCAGAAAGCATTGGGGGAGGCGGAAACCCGACCGGCCCTTGAGGCTTATGGTCTGGATTTGATCCCCGGTGCGTTGGCGAAAAATGCTGATGAGGCCGCCAAAGTTGCCCAGGAAATCGGTTTCCCCGTAGCGGTTAAAGTGGTTTCACCGCAAATTCTGCATAAATCCGACCTGGGTGGGATTGCGCTGAACCTTTCGAATGAATCGGATGTAATTGACGCAGTCCGTGCCATGCAGGCCGGGATTACTGCGGCTGCGCCCATGGCTGTTATTGAAGGCTATCTGGTTGAGAAGATGGCGCCGAAAGGTCTGGAAGTCATTATTGGGATGCGGCGGGATCCGACTTTTGGTCCCTTGATGATGTTCGGACTTGGCGGTGTGGTGGTAGAGTTATTCAAGGATGTCGGTTTTGGCATTGCCCCGCTTTCACCTCAGCAGGCGCGGGAAATGATCGAATCCACACGCGCGGGACAACTGCTCCAGGGTTTCCGGGGCGGTCCCATTTATGATCTGGCTGCTGTTGTGGATGTGATCGGAAGGTTGAGCCAGCTCGCGCTGGATAACCCATCCATTGCTGAAGTTGAGGTTAACCCGCTGTTGGTTTTGCCGGAAGGTCAAGGTGCGCTGGTATTGGATGCCCGCATGATCCTTGACTCGAAATGAAAGGATGACAAATGGTTTGGTTAGGGTTCGCAATTACAATCGCAATTTTGGTCACCATTGGCTTTCCGATTGGCATGGGCTTTTGGCTGAATAAGAAGTTCCACATCCCGTGGCGGGTCCTGAGCTATGGCGTCATGGGATATTTGATTATGCAATCCGTCGTATCCCTGATCCTCAGTGGGATTAGCGCCTTGGTAGCGAATGGCACATTGGCCTTATCTGAAACAGGTCTGACCACGCTCCAGCTTGTATTGAATATTGCTTTGGCAGCTGTCCTTGGGGTTGTGATCCGCTGGGCCATCGTAAAATTCTTCCCGGAAAAACTGGAAACGCTCGAAGCAGCTTTTGGGATTGGCGTAGGTTATGGTGGAGCGGAATCAGTGATGCTCGTTGGCTTGCCGCTGCTCGTCACCTTTGTGACCATGCTGACTCATCTGGATTTTCAATCGGCTTCGGCTGGGCTGGAAGCGGATATGGTCAGTCAATTGGAAGCGTTATGGGGGGTCTCTCCACTGGTCCCCCTGGCGGGTTCGCTGGAACGGCTGGCTGCGCTGGTGATGCACCTGACCGTCACCGTGCTAGTATTCCGGTACTTTCTCTTACAGAAGAAGGTCTATTTACTGGCCGCAGCGGGCGTTGAACTTGTGTTTAACGGCCTGGTGGTCGGGCTTTCGGAAGCCGGTCTCGCCTATGGCTGGGTCATTCTCATCTCGGTGATATTGATGGGTGGCAATTTGTTTCTGCTTTGGAAACTGAACGCTTTTTCCTTGAAGGAATTTGAAGCGCAACCCAAATTGCCGGAGAAGTGACTTCCTTTACAAAGTAAAACAAAACACCTCATTTTTACAGGTGAGGTGTTTGTGTGTTAATAATGGAAGGCGGTTTCTACTTTGGATTGGGTACACCAATGCCATAATAAATGAAACCCATCGCACGCAGCATATTGCCATCCCAAATATTGCGGCCGTCAACTATCACAGCGCCGCGCATGCTCTCTTTGATTTTCTTGAAATCCAGTGATTTAAACTCATTCCACTCCGTTGCGAGCATGATGGCATCTGCATTCTCGGCAACTTCGTAAGGATTTTTGCATAAGGTTATTTCGGGCAGGATCTCCTTGACGGCTTGCATCGCTTGCGGGTCAAAGCCTTTGACAGTCGCTCCCGCCTTCATCAACAATTGGATGATGTCAAGAGCAGGCGCGTCCCGGGTGTCATCCGTGTTGGGTTTAAAGCTCAATCCCAGGATCCCGATGGTTTTGCCTTTGAGGCCACCCAATCCCTGTTCGAGTTTTTTGACTGCGTTCTTCCTTTGGTTTGAATTGATATCCATGACTGCGTGAAGAAGCTGGGGGTGTGATCCCTGTGTCGCTGCCATGTAAGCCAGGGCTTTGACATCTTTTGGAAAACAACTGCCGCCCCAACCCAGGCCGGCATCGAGAAAAGCGGGGCCGATCCGTTTATCCATTCCCATTCCCCGTGCGACCTCGCGGACATCAGCGCCAAGAGTTTCACAGATATTGGCGATCTCGTTGATAAAAGAAATCCGCGACGCCAGGAATGCAT
Source organism: Anaerolineaceae bacterium (assembly GCA_003542325.1). GTDB lineage: Bacteria > Chloroflexota > Anaerolineae > Anaerolineales > Anaerolineaceae > Brevifilum. The sequence goes on along the minus strand of DPKV01000141.1, from coordinate 3,991 downwards.
TGGACGCGTATTTGATCATTTCGGCCGTGCGCAGGTCGGTGATCATGATGGGCGCACGCAAAGCCTCGTACAGTTCCGCCACCTTTTGTGCCGCTTCCAAATCCGTGGACCCCAGGATGACCCGGTCGGGTTCCATAAAATCATTAACCGCTGAGCCTTCACGGAGGAATTCGGGATTGGAGACAATGCAGAATCCGGGTGTATTGTGGTTTTGTTCGCTGATGATTTCAGCAACCCAATCTCCGGTGCCAACCGGGACTGTTGATTTATTGACAATGATGATGGAATGGTCCAGGTTCTTTGCGATGGAGTCCGCTGCATTGCGCACATATTGCATATCCGCTTCCCCGTTCTCATTGGAAGGGGTGCCAACCGCAATAAATGCGAATTCAGTTTCTTCAAGAGCTTTCGGATACTCAGTGGTAAAATCCAGTCGTCCTGCAGCAACATTTTGTTGGACAATTTGCTGCAATCCCGGTTCATAGATAGGCATGACCCCGTTATTAAGTTGGGAAATCCGATTTTTGTCAATATCGAGACAGGTGACCCTGTGGCCCATATCCGCAAAACATGTACCGGTGACCAAACCAACATAGCCGGTACCAATCACACAAATTTTTGCCATAACCTACGCTCCTGAAGGTAAAGTACTGGAAGGTAAACGTTTGATTTCAGGATATTATTATATCAATGAAAATTGATAAACCTGTTTTAAAAAAGAAACAGCCAGAAAGGCTGATTGTTGAAAAAGCCAACGGAGGGAGTTGAACCCTCGACCGGGCGCTTACGAAGCGTCTGCTCTACCACTGAGCTACGTTGGCGTGCACCCGATTATACCAGCAAGGCGGAATATCTTGCAAGAAATTCCGCCGGAGAAACCCTTATGAACATTGCCATGCTGTCTTATCACACCTGTCCTTTGGCGGTCTTGGGCGGGAAGAATACCGGTGGGATGAATGTATACGTCCGGGAATTAACGCGGTTTCTGGGAGAGGCGGGAATCCATGTTGACGTCTTCACCCGATCCATGGATGAGCATGTTCCCCAGGTCTCTCATGACCTTGGAAATTTCAACCGGGTGGTCCATATCCCCGCAGGACCCGAAATCTATATCCCCAAGGAAGAATCGGCCGGGTATGTGGATGACTTCGCTGAAGGGATCATGGCTTTTGCGGAAAGGAAAGGCATCCATTACGACCTGGTCCATTCCCATTACTGGTTGTCGGGGCTGGCTGGGGCGATCCTTAAGGAACGTTGGCAGGTGCCGCTCATTCAGATGTTCCATACCCTGGGGGTGATGAAGCAGCGGATCGGCCGGACAGCAGAAGAGCGTGAAGGTGATGCCAGGATTGATGGCGAACGCGCGGTCATGCGGGCGGCGGACCGGATTATTGCGGCGACAGAAGCGGAGCGTTCCCAACTGGAGCTGCTTTATGGCGTGAACCATCAAAAGGTGTCCATCATCCCTCCGGGTGTGGATACCCATCATTTCTACCCCATTCCCCAGGACGAAGCCAAAGAAGCGATTGGCATTTCACCAAAGGATCGGATGGCGTTGTTTGTCGGACGGATTGAACCTTTGAAGGGTGTGGACACTTTGCTGCGGGCAATGGCATTGGTAAAACGGAATTGTAAAAGTTTTATCTGTCCACATTACCTGGTCATTATCGGTGGGGACCCGGAAGGGCATCCGGAAACCCCAACCGGTGAAATGCAGCGGTTACAAGCCCTGTGCGGTGAGCTGGGGCTGGATGAAATGGTCCTGTTCCTGGGAAAGCGGGATCAAAATACTCTTCCCTATTACTACTCCGCTGCGGAAGTGGTCGTCATGCCGTCCCATTATGAAAGTTTTGGGATGGTGGCTCTTGAGGCGATGGCTTGTGGAACGCCGGTTATCGCTTCTCAGGTGGGAGGGTTGGCCTTCCTGGTGAAAGATGGGGAAACGGGTTTCTTTGTCCCGGCTCAAAACCCCGAAGCCCTGGCTGAAAAACTGCGGTTATTGTTTGTCGAGCATGGCCTGAGAGCCAGGTTTGGTGAACAGGCTGTCGCCTATGCCCAGGGATTCCGTTGGGAAACGATCACCGCCCAGATCACCGATGTTTACCGCACAATGCTCGTATGAGAGGCAGGTAAGCCTCATTTCTGGTCACTGAATTCATTATCGTCATGACCCTGACGATTCTTCCTGACTCTATTCGCGCGTTGGATAATATCTCTGCCATAGCGTTCCCGCAGTTTGTCCACTGCAGTTAACAGGCTGGCTTCTTTCTGCGGTGTATCATCCCAAAGGCCTAATTGTCGCGCTGGCGGCCCCAGGTGACTGACACCCACACCAATCAGACGAACAGGTCTCCCTCTGGTCCAATTCTCCATGAACAATTGAAGAGCAGTATCGTATATCTCCCGGTCCAGGTTGGTGGGGAAGGGCAGTGTCGTTTGGCGGGTGATCGTTGTGAAGTCAGCCCAACGCAGCTTGACCTGGATGGTTGTCCCGGCCAGTGAGGTCTTCCTGAGCCGCTGGCCAACCTGGTCCGCAAGGCGACGAAAAGCTTCCCTGAGGGCAACTTCATCGGTCAGGTCCCTGGCGAAGGTGGTTTCATTGCTGATGGATTTGACTTCGTGTTCCAGTGAAATCGGGCGGTCATCGATTCCCCTGGCGCGCTCTCCCAATTCCGGTCCAAAACGGCCAAAGAGCATTTCGAGTGTATCCGGTGGTGTCTCCGCTAATGCTCCAATGGTCGTGATCCCCATTTCCGCCAATTTGTCCGCCGTCTTCGGACCAACACCCCACAAGGACTGGACAGGGAGCGGGGCGAGGAATTCGGCTTCTTCACCGGGGGGAATGATGGTGATGGCGTTGGGCGGCGTCGTCCCCTTTTGATGCGCTTTTCCCCAATCATTGGCGATCTTGGCTACCAGTTTATTCGCCGCGCCGCCGAATGAGATGGGCAGGTGGAGCTGGCTGTTGACCCGTTCCTGCAGGGAGCGGGCGATGTCCTGAAGAGGGTCCTGCAGCCCGGTGACGTCCAGGAAGGCTTCGTCAATCGAGATAGGTTCAATGAGCGGTGTGATTTCCATCAGGGCCAGCACTTGCCTGGAGACCTCACTATAATTCCCGTGGTGCGAGGATATGACGATCAGGTCCGGGCAGAGGTGCAGGGCACGGCCCATCGGCATGGCGGAATGGACACCGAAAGCGCGGGCGGCGTAGGAACAGGACGCGACGACGCCGCGCTGGTCAGCCTGACCGCCAACAGCAAAGGGCTTACCTTTCAGGGCTGGATTATGCAGTTCTTCAACGGCGCAAAAGAACGCGTCCAGATCGAAGTGGAGAATTTTCCTCGCCATGAACTTGATTATACAATAGCTGGTCTTCATAGATCCGGCGGATGGTATCCTCAATGGGCTGGTCGAGCTGATCCGGATCAATAAAACGGAACCGGTTGAAAAGGGGTTTTCCCGCCCGGGTGGGACTGACTGATTAGTTTAGATTAACATTGGCGTCCTGAATGGATAAGCCGTTGACCGATGACCGTTCATTATGGAGCGCGATCAGCACAGCCGCCCGGAAGAAGGCGAACATCAGGTTGGTCGCCAGACCGGACAGGTTGGCCGCGCGGTAAGTTAATTGACGCCGAAAGGATGTGCGGATCGTCGCAAAGAATGCAGTCATTGGGTTAAATTAGGGCAGGTGGCTTGAGAGTATTGCAGATTGGGAATTATATCATATACGATTGGTGGAAAAATTTCCGGTAAAGAAAGAAAAAAGGCTGTGCAGGATTAGCACAGCCTTCTCAAGGATTAAAGAAATCTGATTTAGATATCCAGGTTGCGGACTTCCTTCGCATGGGTCTGGATGAAGCGGCGGCGCGGGGGAACTTTCGCGCCCATCAGCATATCGAAGGTGCGGTCAGCTTCAGCAGCATCCTCAATATTGACCAGCAGGAAGGTGCGTTTTTCGGGGTTCATGGTGGTTTCCCAGAGTTGTTCC